>JBEDJE010000095.1:0-8556 GCA_041172985.1 Actinomycetota bacterium | reverse complement strand
CTACTGGGCAAGCATGTGTGGTCTCGTTGAGATGGCCCGTTCGGGTATTACTTCGTTCAATGAACATTTCGATGCGTACGCTGTTGAACCACAAATTGAAGCACTCAAAGAGATCCCACTTCGCGCAACACTCGGATACGGGTTCGCCGATCGTGGCCTCTATGCATCAATTACTGATTACTCGTGGAAAACCATCAACAACTTTGGCAATCTTGCAGCCCAACATCACAAAACCCGCGATGATCTTTTGCGAATAGCATTGTCACCTCATGCGGTTTATTCATGTGGAGTCGAAATGTGGAAACTTTGTCGTGAAGTTGCTGACGCGCATCAAGTACCTATCCACACGCACTTATCCGAAGGTATGCAAGAAGTTGAATATTGCCTTGAGACCTACGGTCTTCGTCCGGTCCAGTGGTTGCACTCACTTGGTTTCCTTGGCCCAGATGTCACTGCAGGACATTGTTCGCAACTTGACGCCACCGATATCAAACTGTTGGCCGAAACCGGAACAAAGATCGGCCACTGTCCCGTCTGCAATGCCAAGTTAGGTTCGGGCACCATGCCGCTCCGCCAAGTTCGCGAAGCGGGCATCACCGTTGGTCTCGCAACCGATGGACCAGCGAGTCACAATGCGAGTGACATGTTCCAAGAAATGAAATTCGCTGGGTTGATCCATAAGACCAATACCGGCGATGTTGAATTCTTGAAAATCAACGAACTTTTAGAAATGTCCACATACCAAGGTGCTCTCGCGATGAATCGTCCCGACACTGGGCGACTTGAAGTTGGCGCGAAGGCCGATGTGATCGTGGTCAATCTTGATACTGCCCATGCCCAGCCCGTGTATGACCCCATGTCGGCACTGGTTTATTCGACACGTGCTGACGATGTTCGACACACCATCGTGAACGGTCAATTCATTATGGAGAACGGCCGGGTGCTCGGCGTCGACGAAGACCTGATCAGGGCCAAGTTTCACGAGAAGGCTCATGCCCTGAAAGTACGCAGTCTTGGCTAAGTACTCACGTCGCTCATACGTCGTGACATACTGAACTCATGATCTTGACCGAACTTCGCACAACCGCTGAAGCATTCGCCCATGCAACCGACTGGTATCCAAAGCCCGAAGGACTCTGCCGAGGCGAAGTCTGTGTCCCCGCCCCAGGTGCGTTGTCATCTGACGGAATGATTGATGTCGCGGTTGCAGCGCAAAAGTTAGGCATGCCGATTGTCCAAGACATCGAACATGGCGTATGGGCGCTCGGCTCAGCAACCTTGTCGGGCAAGTCGCTCAGTACTGCAGTTGCAGCCGACCCCGAGTTAAAAACTTTTGACGGAACACCATTCAAGCTCTCATCACTTCGCGGCAAGAAAGTAGTCCTTGTCGCGTGGTCTAGTTATTGAGGCTGTCGCTCTAGCTTGCCCGGGTGGCAAGCACTTAACGAAGAAATCGCCAAGTTCGGCGCAACTGTTGTCACCGTTGCCCTTGATATCGATCCTGCTTTAGCGAAACCTTGGAACGATCTCGCCAATCCAAATCACCCAAGTTTGGTTGACACTCTCCACATCACCAATTCGCTTTTTGGATTCACCAATATCCCAATGGCTGCTTGGATTGATGAAGACGGGAACTTGGTACGTCCAGCCGAAGGTGCTTCCATCGAACGAAGTCCTTTGCGCGACATGGAAATACCCGAGGGCCTTCCTGAACAACTCAACAAAATGATGCACGCCGTTAAAGCGATTCCCGATGACGGCGAGGCCTATCGTGAGGCCATTTTGGACTGGGTACAAAAAGGTTCGACTTCCGCATTCGCCTTGACTCCCGATGAAGTCATCGCACGCAGCCAACCACGATCTGATAACGAGGCTCGTGCCACGGCATGTTTCGAACTTGGCGAATACTTCCATCGCACTGGCGAGAACGAGACGGCAGTGAAGTGGTGGAAAGAAGCGCATCGACTGCACCCACAGAACTTGACCTATAAGCGCCAAGCCTGGACTTTGGTGACAACGCCTGCTGGCGCAACCGAGTACGACCTCATGCAGGGACCCAATGAGGTGTACGACAGCAACCTCGTTGATGAGGTCACTGGCGAGGGCGGATTTGGTCAATTCATTATCCGACCACGCCTCTAAAAGCAACGGGGATTTCGGTCAAAAGTGGTGTGAGCCAACTCATTTCGGACCCACATTTGGACGGTAGCGTTAGGGGCAATGGCTGATCTCGAGCACGTCCGATGGATCCGCCGACCTGAACTGCGTCGGCCCCATGTCATCGCCGCCTTCACTGGCTGGAACGATGCTGCCGACGCCGCGAGCACTGCTGTTAAACACCTCGTTGAGAATTTAGGCGCAGCACCTCTTGCTGAAATCAACCCTGAAGAATTCACTGACTTTGCAACCATTCGTCCACATGTTCGTTTGAACAGCGATTCAACACGGCACATCGTGTGGCCCACCGTCAGTCTCTGGAGTGTTACTAGTGACGACGTCGATCTGATTCTTGTGCTCGGGCCCGAACCAGCGTTGCGTTGGAAACTCTTTTGTGAACAAGTAGTTGGCGTCGCACGCGAATACAACGCATCGACCTTCATCTCGCTCGGGGCACTCTTGGCCGATGTCCCCCACCGTCACGAAACACAGGTCCTCGGAACTGCCACCGATCAAGCCTTGATCGACGCCCACGATTTACAACGCAGTCGTTATGAAGGACCAACCGGAATTGTTGGAGTCCTCAATGACACTGCACACTCGGCCGGATTTTCAACTGCATCACTGTGGGCCGCAGTTCCCGCATACGCCGCACAAATCCCTTCGCCCAAAGCAGCGTCGGCCCTCATTGAACGACTTTCCGAAATTGTTGGTTGCGATGCTCCAACCATGATGCTCGATGCTCAAGCTGCACTGTACGAAGAACAAATTGATGATCTGATCAGCAATGATCCATCAATGGCGCGCTATCTCGATCGCCTCGAAAACCGAAGCGATGACGACGATGATTACGACGAAGACGATTACGACGAAGACGACGACATGCCGTCCTACGGCGTATCGCCCGATCAACTGAGTTTCGAAGGAATGGATGATGCTCCGCCGTTAAGCGGACCACTTCCCGATGAGCCAGTCGACAGTGACGCACTCATGGAAGAAGTTGAGCAGTTCTTACGCAGTCAACACGACGACTGATTTCAACACATCAATCGGCTTGACGCCACACAGCCGAGCGCGGCGAGTCAAATGTCGCAATTGATTGTTCGCCATTAATTGCAGCAAATGCCATCTGGCCCCACCACTCGATTCCTGCAGTCGCACTCGGCAATGCGTCATGCGCAAACCAACCAAGGCCACTTGTTTCTAGTGGATGACCTTGCAAGCTTCCTCCGGTTGCTCGACAGTGGAATAACAACATGTACATACCGAAACGACTAAAGCCCATCCGCTGGCCGTCAACGACGCCGAGCAACTGCACGGGCTCACATTCGATACCAGTTTCTTCAAAGACTTCTTTCACCGCAACTTCACTTGCCGAATATCCAACGTCGGCCCAACCGGTCGGATACAACCAGATACCAGAATCGGCTCGCTGCATCAGCAGTATCTCGCCATCGTCGTTACCGACAATTGCGCCAATCGCTACTTTCGGTGTGACGTACCCAGGGATACCTTCGCCAACAGATTCCATCCATTCTTGGACAAAGTGATCTTGTTCGCGACGCACTTCTAAAGCTTCATCGGCAGCTGCCTTAATATCAGCGGCTACATGAAGTACTTCTTCATATCGTTCACGCTCATACAAATTCTGCGTGAATCCCATACCGGTGCGGGCAATGCCAGCGAGTGTTTCGCTCCACCGCACTAAATCTCGGGTGAAGTCTGCTGGTGTCGCGTCACTCATACTGCGAAGTTACCTTCTCACGAGGCCAATGAGAAGAGAATGGCACGTTCAACTTCTTGACGATGAAATTTGTCGGTCAGTTTTGAACCACTTGATGTACGAACATAAAAGGCGTCAACAACTTCATCGCCAATGGTTTGTACGGTGGCATGACGAATATCGAGACCAACTTCGGCCATTGCTTTTGTCACGCGATGCAAGATGCCATGTTGGTCTGGGGCCCGCACTTCAATCACTGTCGCATTAGATGAAGCTTCATCAAAGAACGTCACGCGCGGTGGGGCTAGTTCTCCGGCCGAACGACGCTTACGGCGATAAGTTTTCGCACGCTCAGCCATTCGTGCCTCAATCGCCAATTCACCATTGAGGGCTCTCGTTAGATTCTGAACAATTGGTTGCCATTCAATCGGACCATGACTTGGCACGATCACTCTGAATTGTGAAGCAGCCATTCCCTGTTCATCAGAATGTGCTTGAGCACCAAGGACTCCGAGTCCGTGCAATGCCAGCACTCCGGCAACACGACTAAATGTTCCAGGTCGGTCAGGACTCACAACCGTTACTGAATCATCACTGAGACCAAATGTCACAGTGCCGCCCGCCATCATCTCAAGTACTTCTGCGTCGGGGAAAAGTCGCCACTGCGCTTCTTCAACTTCGGCGCCACCGAGTACAAGATGCACGCGACGCACGAGGTCGCTCACGAGTTCGGCTTTCCAAGTGCCCCACGCAGCCGTACCCGTCGCCAAACTGTCGGCTTCGGTTAAGCCGTGCAAAAGATCTAACACCAAAGGAGTTTTAACTTCGTCAGCGGGCCAAATCTCGTCGTGTTGCAACATCAGGCAAGAGCAAGTGATGTTTGACCATCGCACAAATCATTTGAGTGTCATCGGCATTCAAGCCAAGACGTGGCCCGATTTTTTCAACCATGGCGACGCCAACTTCGGTGTGGTCTCCCGGATAACCCTTACCGATGTCATGAAAGAGTGCACCAAGCACCAGCAAGTCTGGGCGGGCAACGCGATCGGCCCATGTTGCAGCGTTCGCGGTTGCTTCCCATAGGTGTCGATCAACAGTAAAGCGGTGATACGCATTGCGTTGTGGCTTACTGCGGTTCGGTGCCCATTCGGGTAAAACCTTCACCCACAAGCCTCGTTGATCAAGAGCCTCAAGAACCGGAATTGCATCGTGCGCTGTCAACAACAAGCCAACAAAATCATCAATTGCTCCGACTGGCCACGGGCTCGGCATCGGAGGACACGATTGTGCTAACCGATCGAGCGTTGGACGATCGATGCGGGCCTTGTGACGGGCTGCCGAAGCCGCAACACGTAACAACAATGTCGGATCGGTAGCAGGATCAACTGTTTCCTCAAGATGAATCTCACCTAGATGCAAGATCACTCCAGGCGCCAGCAGTTGATCGGCAACAGGCTTTGTTTTTGCGGCTGCAACTCGTGCCCATACTTCGTCACCCACCCACGAAACTGACCGACCAGCATTTGAAAGTGCGGCAACAAGCGCATCAGCATTTCGATATCCGCACAGACTTGCCACTGCATCTTGATCTTCGAGGTGCATGACCTCAACTGCACGTCCCACGTGTCGATGCAACGCAACCCGTACGGCCATCAATACATCGCGACCCGCATCAAGTGCATCACGATCTGAACGCGATATCGCGACTCCGGCAGCCTCAGCCCAAATCAATGCGTGAATATCTCGAAGCCCGCCGTAACCCTCTTTGAGATTTGGTTCTAGCAAGAATGCAACTTCGCCGTTGTCTTGTTGGCGATCACGAACACGTTGCATCAGTTGAGGTAGTCGATTTGACGCCCCCGCTTTCCATGTCTTCACGCCTTCAACACTGAGTTCATTCGCTAGCGATTCATCACCAGCTAAAAGACGCACACTCAATAACGCCGTCGCTGCATCGAGTTCTGACTTTGCAAGTTCGGTTGCTTGCTTCACCGTGCAAACTGAGTGACCAAGTTTGAGACCCGAGTCCCAAATCGGATACCAAATCTTTGACGCAAGGTCGTCAATGTTTTTTGCTCCGTCATGTATCAACATGATGTCCAAGTCGCTGTACGGCGCTAACTCACCTCGGCCGTAGCCACCAACAGCAACAAGCGCGACTCGCTTCGAAACTTTGACGGCTTCGAAAGCACTTGTCCAAACCTCACGGATCCACTCGTCGGTCGCTTCACACAAAGCGTGAGTCAAACGCACCCCGCGTAACTTGGTGTCAGCGAGAACCTGTTGGCGGCGTTCCATTCATACATTCTGACCGAAAACGGCGACAACAAACCATTTCAGGCTGGAGTTCTTATTGGTTCTTCTTACGCATCATGACGGTGGCTGCTTTCCAGGCCCCCCATTCGATGCCTGGCTCAACAAGTGCTTCATCAATATCGACCCAAGTTGCCGGGCTCAATCCATACACATCGTCGGGGAATGAACGTTCATCGAATTCGTCACGGACAACTGGCGCACACCCGAGATTGGTTAACAACTCGGTTAACAACTCGGTGACAGGTCGTGTTGCTTGACGAAATACTGCCAACGGGTTGGTTCGTTGTTCAAAGACATCTCGAGACAACAGGTCAACCAAATTGGCGTGGACCTCGGCCGATACTTGAGCGATCACGGACATACAAAGATCTCCGACCTGAGGGTCGGAGATCTTGTGTTCATCACAATGTCGTCGGATCAAACGCTCGGCCCACTTGGCCACAACTCGGTCTGATGTCTCAAGCAATTGAGTTGAGTACTGGTCCACCTGCACTATGCAAGCAGACTTTGTCTCGATTCCCTCACTCGTGGCTAAGGAGCGATCGTTGTGTCAGGGGTCGTCGTGTCTGGGACCGTCGTGTCAGGAATTGTCGTCGTAGGCGCAGTGACAGGTGTCAAGAGATCAAGCACATCAAGCAAGATGCGACGAGCGTTGTGCAATTGATCGCGAGCCGGCAATGAACCATCACCAGGTTGGAGCAACGAACGCACCTGAGCCAGAAGCAATAGCGCATCGGAGTTTCCTTGAGTGTCGGCAGCAACTTCAAGGCGTCCAACAATTTCAATCATCCGCTGCACCACCGCGGCGATTCGGGCATCGCGCACTTGCTGCAATGCAGCGCGCACGATCTGCTGGGCATCGGCAGTGGGATCGGCAAGGACTTGTTCTTGAGCTGCATGCAATACCGCTAACAACTGGGCCTTGACTTCCTCGGAGGCATCCGATGCTTCGACAGCAGCAATCACGCCAGCCAACGTCACTGAAGCGCGCGCTGTTGGTATGCCGGCTAGTGCGTCTTTGGCAAGACCCATTGCTTCTTCAAAAACGTCATGATCGGGAAGTGTTCCCGCATCAAGTGACGCTTTCACAGACTGCAATGCAGTAATCGCCGCAACTGCAGCATCAGAAGTATTACCTTCGAGAAGTCGTAAAGCTTCGGTAACCGAGCCACTCATACGCGAGATCTTCTGAGTATCTGGCACTCCACCAGTTACTGGGGAGTCGCTGCGATGATTTCCTCCACCAATACGGATGTACACCAATGCAGCCACATTGTCGAAAATTGCTTGAACATCGGCGGCTGGAATAACTTCGCCCGCATCAACACGTGCTTGTAGCGCCAGCAATGCCTCGAGCGCAGCGTCACGTGCCTCGCTTGCTGGCAAAGAATTCAAAGCGGTCGTCGCGCGTGCAATATTGCGAGTTATGTCTCCGGTTCGATTTCCATGATTGTTGTGTTCGTCTTCTGGCGTCTCCGATTTGTTTTCATCATGTGAATCATCGTGAGATTCATCTTCTGACTCATCATGAGAATCATCGTCAGACCCAGTAATTGGTAACCCGACAATAACATCTGTTGGGATTGATGTTGTCGTTGAAGTATTCGTCCGTTGGCGACGTGGTTCTGATGTCGTCGGTGTTGCAGAATCAGAATCTTCTGATTCGACTTCGATGGTTGTCGGAGGCACGCTATTTCGGTTTCTGTCACGACGAGGAATTGACGACTGCGGCACTTCTGTGGTTTCGGTTTCATCTTCGTGAGATCCACCGCCAGATGCGAGCAGTGGGCTTGAACCAATAGCTAACGGCATGACCAAAATGGCGAGTGCGGGAAGGATGTAATGACGCTTCATGGTTTTTTCCTTTGTACAGATTGAGGGGAGGTTGGACGTTTAGGGGGCAACAGAGTTGAGATCGGCAAGTGCCTGATCGATCACTTCAAGATCGGCATCAAGTGAGGCCAGTTCGCTTTCAACACCGGCTAATTCGGCATCGTCAGAGATCGCACCTTGGGTCAGCGACGTTTCAGTCTGGGCTGGTTGGCTCGGATCTGAATCTGATTTCCCCGATCCACAGCTCGCCAGTATTGATACCGCGATGCACAGGGCACTCAGTCGGGCTAGGCGCTGCTTGTTCATGTCAACTCACTTCTCGGTCTGCTGAGTTGCTGGCGGCATCTCAGAACGAAGTAGTCACGCCTCGCCCCTACTCAAGGTTTGGTGGGTAGAGAAATTGTCCCAATCAATATGACGAACTATCTAGAGATGCCACAGCCCTTCTATATGGTGAAGACATGGGATTCTTTGAAGCACGCAAACAGCGCCGGGCGGTTCAGGCGGCAGCCAAACTGGCGACTCAA
>JBEDJE010000094.1:0-8655 GCA_041172985.1 Actinomycetota bacterium | reverse complement strand
CAGCTGTTGCCGATCATCATGTGGTTGTTGAGAAAAACATCGTCGAACGTTCGGGTGCCGAAGTCACTTTGGCAAGTGCTGCTGAAGTTTCTGGTGCGCGTCGGGTCGACGAAATCGCCCGGATGTTGTCGGGTCGACCCGACAGTACGGCGGCTCGGCGTCATGCCAAAGAACTGCTGGAGTCTCGGGTCACCACGAATATCTGATGGGCTTTGGCCAAACGCGACAAGCTCTCAGCCATGGAATTGGCCGCCGAGCCGCCTATGCCGGCGTCAACCTCATCGAACACCAAAATGGGAGGACCCTGGGTGAGAACCATTCTGATGGCGAGCATGGTGCGAGCCAATTCACCGCCCGAAGCGACTTTGCTCAGTGGAGCCGCTGGCGTTCCGGGGTTGGCAGCCAGCATCATCGTGACGTCGTCGGCGGGGTCGTCTCCCCCGACCTCAACACCAACAACAGCTCGTTCCATCGCCAACTGGTTGAGGTGGACCGTAATGGCCGATCCAAGAGCCTTGGCTGCCCCTTTACGGACCTTGGCGACTTTGGCCGCGGCTTGGCGCTCACGGCGCTCGACGTCGACGCGCTGTTTCTCAAGAGCCTCAACCCGTATCTCGAATGATTGCAATTCATCAAGGCGTTGCGACGACTCATTCAGGTATGCCAGCACCTCAGCCAGAGACTCGCCGTATTTACGCCGCAATTCGCGCAGGCTTTGCCGACGTTGACGCACTTCAGCAAGTCGCTCGGGATTATCTTCACAGTTTTCTCCAATACTGCGAATATTGGATGCGGTGTCGGTGATTTCGGCGACGATGTCGCGCAATCGCACGACCTCTGGTTCGAACGGCGATCGGTTTTGTAGTGCGGCAATAACCGAACCCAACACATCAAGCAATCCGTCATCGTCGTTGATGCCGCCGAGAGCTGTTTGCGCTGCTTCTCGGTGCGCAGTGGCATCAGCCAAAACATCTTCTTCAATTTCAAGTACTTGTTCTTCATTGGGATCGTCGAGCGACGCCGCCAAAATCTCTTCAACTTGGAATTTCAGTAGATCAATTTCACGGGCCCGCGCCCTGGTGTCTCCGCCGAGCGCCGCCAACGACGCGTCAATTTCGGTCAGTTGTGCTCGGGCTTCACGCAGCCCCGTTAAATCTGTTTTCGCAAACTCGTCAAGCGCTGCGCGTTGCACCGAAGCCGACAACAAACTTTGATGTGTGTGCTGACCATGCAGGTCAACCAATTTCAAACCGATATCGGCAAGTTGACCAACCGTCGCCAAACGACCGTTCACATAAGCCCTCGAGCGACCATCAAGTGGAACCACTCGACATAGAACGACTTCTTCATCGCCAGTAACAAAACGACCTTCAACTCGTGCCTCGGTAGCCCCAGCCCGCACGCGACCGGCATCGGCCCGACCACCCACCAAAAGACTGATGGCTTCAACCAACATGGTTTTTCCGGCGCCAGTTTCGCCAGTCAGAACTGTAAGACCGTTGCCAAGAACAAGATCTAAACGATCAATGATTCCGAGGTCTTCTATGTGCAATTCACTCAACATAAGACAGTGACCAACTCTTATCGATCAGCCAAACCGAATTTGGCTTTAAGAATCTGATGGAACCGTTGCGGTTGCATCCGCACAAACAATGCTGGTTGGTCCGACGCCGAGCACGTCACCGATTCGCCACCTTCAAGTGAAGCCACTTCTTGACCATCAATGGCCAAGCCCACCGAACGCGAGCCGTCAACGTCGATCCGAATTGTTTCGGTTGGTCCAAGAACGAGCGAGCGATCGAACAACATGTGAGGGGCTAACGGCGTCAGCAACATCGCTTCAAGAGTCGGCGATACCACTGGTCCGCGAGCCGAGAGCGAGTACGCCGTTGACCCAGTCGGAGTTGCAACAAGGAGTCCGTCGGCTTGAAAAGTCGTAAATCGAGCGCCATCAATGCTGACGGCCAAGCGAACTGTTTGACCAGTCCGTTCTTTCTCGAAGGACGCCTCGTTCAATGCTCGCCACGTGGCCCGTGATTTGTCATTCTTTTCGACTTCAACGTCAATTACTAAACGCTTTTCAATTTCGTAATCGCCAGCAAAGAATCGCTCTAAGGATGACACCAACTGTTCTGGCTCAACCTCGGCCAAATAACCCAAGAGGCCAACGTTGATACCCAGTACCGGAACTGCTGCTCCGTTCAACATCGTGACCGAACGCAACATGGTTCCGTCGCCACCAATACTCAACACCAATTCGGCCGATGCAATGTCGGCGGCCGTACATAGATCAACGTCAAGTCCGAGCGACCGGATATCAACCTCTTGCGCTACTGGCGCATGACCGTGCTTTCGCAGCCACTCAACGGCTTGGAGGGCGACGACTGGAGCTTCGGGCCGTTCAGAATGCCCGACGATGACGACCTTTTTGGGAGATGCAGACGTCATAGAGACATCTTCTCACGCACGGTGGCGTGTAAGAGGAACTCTTTGTTCCCTTCGGCCCCAGTAATGGGCGATGAAATGATCTGATTGACCGTCGCCCCAGCATTTTCACATGATTCACGCACCCCATCACAGGCTGCCTGGTGCAGTTCGGGGTCAGAAATGATGCCCTTGCCCTTCGAGACGTCGCGGCGCCCAACTTCAAACTGCGGTTTCACGAGCAACACCAATTCGCTTCCTGGTCGACACACCCCTATCAGGGCGGGCACCACCAGAGTGAGCGAGATAAAAGACAAGTCGGCGACGACCACATCGACTTCTCCTCCAATGTCGTCAATCGTCATGTCACGCACATTGAAACGTTCCATGACGGTGACGCGTTCGTCATCACGAATCTTGGGATGCAGTTGACCATGACCAACGTCTAACGCAACAACATGGGTTGCGCCACGCTGCAACACGCAATCAGTGAAGCCGCCCGTTGATGCACCAGCATCGAGCACTCGACGACCAGATACATCAATGTCACATGTTTCGAGAGCTGCATCCAATTTCTCGCCACCACGACTCACAAAACGGGCCGGGGGTCCACTCACGACGACAGCATCGGCTGGATCAACTTGATGCGCGGCTTTTGAAGCGACTGCTCCATTGACCAAGATACGACCCGCCTCAATCAGTTCGGTTGCCTCGCGACGACCCGTCACCAGTTGTCGACGAACTAATTCAGTATCAAGACGTTGTCGACGAGCCATAAGAACAAGAATTGAAAGACGTCAGTGACTCAGGCCGAAGTGGTGTCAGTCGGTGCAGGCTGTGCTGAATTCTTTTTCGGCGAAGCCTTTGTTACTGGCGCCCTTTTCGCTGCAACCTTTTTGGGTGGCGATTTCTTGGCAGGCGCCTTCTTCACAGCGGCTTTCTTGGCCGGAACTTTCTTGGCAGGTGCAGCAGGCGCTGTCGTTCCGGTTGTCGTTGCAGTTGTCGTTGCAGCAGACGTCGTCGTTGCAGTCTTTCGCTTGGCGACCGAGTCGGCAACCGATTTTGCCGCAGTTGCCACCAACACCGCGCGAGTTGCTTCAAGACTGCGCGTCAATGTTTCAACTTGCTTCTCTAAATGATCAATGCGCTTGACGGCTTTGGTCAATTGCTTAGCCACTTCACGCTGAACCGCTTCACCAAATTGTTCAGCCGATTTACGGCCCGCTACTGCGACTTCAGCGATGATTTTTTCAGCATCGCGACGACGCTCTTCACCAGCTTTCAGTAACTCACGAACAAACTTTTCGGCGGCATCTGGTCCCATCGGGGAAACAGTGTCGAACAACTTTTTCATTGAGTTTTTGTTGATCGGGTTCTTAGCCATAACTAGACGCTACCCCGATTTTTCTCAGCCTTATTTCAGCAAGTAATCAGCCAAACCAGCGAGATTTGGCACGTCGATATCGAGCGTGGTTCCCTCAAACCAACCTGGTTGATCAGCCGGCATCACCCCTGCTGGCGTAACCCCCGACCGCACCAAGGCGAAACGACATCCGAGCGTCGTAGCAAAACCACCATCGGTTGATGGACGGTCACCAACCATGACGGCGTCGGGCCCAACACTTGGCTCGTACGCCCGTACCACATCGGCCATGGCCCGGTGGGGCTTGCCGGCAATCATCGGGTCAATTCCGGCCGCTGTCGAAATGGCCGCCAAAATACTGCCGCCGCCCGGGATCGGACCATTGGGGGTCGGGTATGTGGCGTCATCGTTTGTGCCAACGAGGCGCGCTCCCCGACGGATTGCCGTTGAGGCCCGTCGCATGATCTCGTAATCGAAATGGCGATGAAATCCGACAATGACCGTGTCGACCTGGGCGCCCCCTTCGACGTCCTCATGTGACACCGAAATAGCGCCAACTTTGGCGATGGCTTCGGCAAGCCCGGGTCCGCCACACATCAAAACTCGTTCGCCCGCGCGCAACAAATGGGCTCCGGCCATGGCCGAAGTGATCACGTCGCCAACCGCGGGTATTCCCACTTTTGATAGTGCAGCTTCTTGATCGGCCACCGTTGCCGACGAATTGTTCGTCACGAACAACACGCGATGGCCATGAGCGCGCAAACGTTCAACTGCGCGCGCCGAACCATCAATGGGTTGATGTGCCAACCACACCACGCCGTCGAGATTGTCACGCGCTCACCGACATCGGCGTGGCAATCTAGAGATGTGCCCCGTTTTGAACCTTTTCATGCTCTCCGTTACGCCTCAGCCGACCTGAATTTGGTGGCCGCTCCCCCGTATGACGTTTTGTCCGAGGCCGATCGCGAAGCATTGGCGCAACGTCATCCCAACAACATCGTGCATATCGATGTGCCCGTTGAGTCTGACGGTCCTGGTCGTTATGACGCCGCTGGCGATGTCTTGGACAATTGGGTGACACAAGGCGTATTGGTTGAAGACGCCGAACCCTCATTCACGATTTATCGCATGACCTTTCGCGATGAAGCTGGCACCGAGCGCACAACTTTTGGTGTGATCGGAGCACTCGAAGTTGTCGACGAAGGTGCAGGTGGTGTGTTGCCTCACGAACGCACCACACCCAAGGCCAAGACTGACCGTCTTGATTTAACTCGCGCCACCATGACGAACTTGTCACCAGTGTGGGGCTTGTCGCTCACTGCAGGGCTCACCGAGTTGTTGCGGGCTCCCGGCGAATTGCTCGGAACCGTCACCACCGAAGGTGTCACCCACACCATTGAGCGAGTGTCTGATCCGGCTCGTGTTGCCGCAATTTCGCAAGCCGTCAGTTCAAACGAAGTGGTGATCGCCGATGGCCACCACCGTTACGCCATCAGTCGCACCTTCCGTGACGAACAGCGAGTGACCGATACCGGAAGTAATGGTTCGGCCGAACTCACCATGACGTATGTGGGCGAACTGATTGAAGAGCAATTGAGCGTTGAAGCGATTCACCGTTTGTATACGGGTATTGATTTTGCGGTATTGCAAGCGACTTTTACCAAGTTCTTTGAATTCGTTCCTGCCGGCAAAGTTGTTGCCTCGATTACCTACGACATGCAAGACAAAGGTGCGCTTGTACTCATCGATGATCAGGGCAATGGAACCTTCATGATTCCGCGACCTGAAATGTTCGCTGGTATTCGCGACCTCGACGGCGCACGACTCGAGCATGCACTCGCCAACGTGTCACACGATGTGAGTTATCAGCATGGTGTCGGACTTGTTGTCGACATCGTCGCTTCAGGAAAAGCAGCAGCAGGCGTCTTGATTCGTCCAGTGACTGTTGCCGAAATTCAGCGAACCGCCGACGAAGGTTTGCTCATGCCACCCAAGTCAACGTTCTTCACACCCAAGCTGCGCACCGGTCCAGTCGTGCGACCACTTCACTAACGACCACTGCACTAAAACTTCTCACGTGCGTGAGGCGTCGAAGATTCCTTGAATCGTTGAGTCAAGCGTGGCATTGAATTCTGCTTCGCTCTGCTTGGCCGACAAACCTTCGGTGAGTGCTCGCGAGAAGCTGGCGATCACGCCATGGTTACGCGACAAACGCTGATTTGATTCTTCACGGCTGTAACCACCCGACAAAGCAACGACACGCAACACGCTCGGGTGGTTCACAAGTTCTTGGTAGAAGTCATCAACTTCAGGCAATGTGAGTTTCAACATCACGGGCTGATCAGCAGGCTGAGCATTCAGTTCGGCCAACAAAGCAGCCTTCAACAACACTTCAGCTTCTTTTTTGGTTGCACTGTTGATGTCAACTTCGGGTTCGATGATCGGCACCAGGCCAGCGGCCAAGATCTGACGACCAACGGCGAACTGCTGAGCAACAACTGCATCAATGCCGGCCTTGTTGGCTTCTTTAATGACCGAACGCATCTTGGTTCCGAAGATGCCCTTAGAAACACCCTTCGCCAACAATGCATCGAGTTCGGGCATGGGCTTCATCAACTGCACGCCATCGGCGTCGTCGGCAAGACCCTTGTCAATCTTCAAGAACGGAATGACACCTTTGGTCTTCCACAAATAGTCGGCGCTTCCCTGACCTTCGATGTCGCGGTCCATGGTGCCCTCAAAAAGAATGGCGCCCAGAACTCGATTGCCACCGAATGACGGGCTCGTTACCATGCGGCTGCGCATGCCGTGAATGAGGTCGAACATCTGAGCATCACCCGAGTACTCGTTTTCTTCGATGCCATACAGACGAAGGGCCTTCGGAGTACTTCCACCACTTTGGTCAAGTGCGGCGATGAAGCCGTCTCCACTGCGCATGCGGGCTAACTGCTCTTGGTTCATGTGGGAAGTCCTTTGTCGGCTATGGCTACGAAACCGTGGTGTTGCCAAGCGTAGTCGTCACTCCAGCGCCGATCCCAGCCTCTCGAGGTGGCGTGTGACGAGTTTCTTGACCTTGGCTTTCTGACGGGTGGGCACAACATCAGTCGCCACCACTTCGGTGCGACTACCCGTACCACCAGCGGTTTTAAAGAAGCGACGCGAAACCGCACCAATGACAACCACTTCATCGCCTGTCGTCAGAGCCAGAACTTCGTCGGGCTTTGCTGGGTCAAAAATGGACACTGGAACCGAACGAGTCGGTTCGTCCTCGTGACGAGTCGTCACTTCAAGACCAATGACTGATGATCCCGAGTTCAGGTCACGAGCCACTGGTTCACTACTCAAAGAACCTCGCACAATAACTACGTTGACCCCAATGTTTTCAACGGTTGACATACAACACCTTTCAGACAGATCGTCACATGACGACGGCCTGTTGTGTGCTGATGGTCCCCTGGTGCGGTGAACAACTAACGAAGTTTTACAAAGATGCGAGACGTTCAGAAACGTCGGCGTATTCCTTGTCGTGCAGAGCAACGCGCTGGAAGAACTCGCGGGCCTTTTGCACATTGCCGGCCTTGTCGTACAGATCACCTAAGACATACCACTGCTTCAAGTGATATTCATGAACGCGACGCGGAATTGCGGCCACTTTCAACATCAGCTCAATGGCGTCTTTCAACTCTCCACGATCTGACAGCGAACCGGCTGCAACCATGCGACCTTCAGCCATGACTTCGGGCGACGGTGACAATTCTTTGAGTTCGGCCCACACAGCATCAACATCGCTCCAACGGCGTTGGGCGCGATAACAGTCAGCCAATACGGGCATATCTTCAATGTGTAGGCGAATCGAGCGAGCAAGCTCAAGTGCCGCGGTGGCATCGCGCCACTGACCCATGCGATAACTCGCGAGACCAATGACTTCATGAACTGCAGCCACACCAGAGAGTTCTTTGGTGAGTGATTTAGCAATGCGCTTCGCTTCTGAATAACGCTCACGCTCTAACGCAATTTGCGCGGCCTTCAAACGACCACTTAAACGATTGGCACGAACGGGCTCGAGAACCTTCGCGACATCTGCCTTGGTCTGAGGATCTAACTCATCTTCATCTTTTGGTCGCGCCGACACAGTGCGTCGCGGTGCGAGCGCTCGGCGCACTGCACCTTCGGCGGCATCGCGGACTTCATCTTCAACTCGGCCTTCATCAACCCAAGTCTCGGCTTCACGTGACACCGGAGTCTGTTCGCGGTCTTTACGCACTTCACCGCCGCCACGTGAGCGCACGGCTTCACGACGACGTTCGGCTTCGTTCTTTGGTCCGCGGGGAGCGAAGTCTTCACGGCGAGGTCCACTGCGACGACCGCCATCACGGCTGTCATCACGACGCGGACCAGATGGACGACCAGCGCCTGCACCATAACGACGAGGCGCGCGATCACGATCGCCACCACGTGAGTCAGAGCCTGAATCATCACGACGAGCCGGTCGATCACCGAACTCGCGGCGTGGTGCACGATCACGGTCACCAAAATCACGGCGAGGGGCACGATCACGATCGCCACCACGAGAGTCAGAGCGGTCGTCACGACGAACCGGTCGGTCACCATATTCACGACGCGGACCACGATCAGCACTCGGTCGATCGCCGAAATCGCGGCGGGGTGCACGGTCACCAGTCGGTCGATCACCAAAATCGCGACGCGGTGCACGATCACGATCGCCACCACGAGAATCACCACGTGAATCATCACGACGAACGGGACGATCACCATATTCACGACGCGGACCACGATCAGCACTCGGTCGATCGCCGAAATCGCGGCGGGGTGCACGGTCACCAGTCGGTCGATCACCAAAATCGCGA
>JBEDJE010000093.1:0-4768 GCA_041172985.1 Actinomycetota bacterium | reverse complement strand
GTCGATTAACAACTCGGCGTGATCGGGTCCACGAACTTCAAGTACGGCATTCACGCCCGTTTCCCGAACGTGCAGATCAACACCATCGCGTACATGATCGATGTCAATCACGCTTGCCCCAACTTCAGCAAAGATTGTGAGCAGCTTTGCAAGTCCACCAGGACGATCGCTCACTTTGATAAACACAATGAGTCGACGACCAGCTTGTGTTTCAAATCGGCGAATGAGTCCAGGCACAACACCAAGATCAACATTTCCACCTGACAGAACAACACAGGTTGTTCCGTTGCGTGAGGGAGCAGCGCGTTCGCTTAACAAAGCCGACACACCAACTGCACCGCCACCTTCGACATACAACTTTGAACGTTCCATTAACAGCACCATGGCATCAGCAACGGCGTCTTCATCAACGACAACAATGTCATCTAGCCATTTTTCAATCAGCGGTCGCGTGATCTCGCCTGGTTTCTTCACAGCAATACCGTCGGCCAATGTGAACACCGGACCAGACGGGGGAGCACTATTCGCGTACGGTGCGCACGCTTCAACTTGAACACCGATCACTTTGATTGTTGGATCGTGTTGTTTGACAGCGATAGCGACACCACTCGCGAGTCCACCACCACCTAAGGGAACAATCACGCGTCGCAAGTTTGGAATATCAATGATGAGTTCGAGGCCGAGTGTTGCTTGACCAGCAACGACAACAGCGTCGTCGTAGGGATGACAAAACTGCATTCCTTTTTCGGTGGCGCGAGCTCGCGCTGCAGCAACTGCTTCATCAAGCGAGTCGCCGCCTTCAACAACTGTTGCGCCGTATGCACGACAAGCTGCGATCTTGGCAATGGGTGCATTTTTGGGAACGAAAATTTCGCACGGCACGCCAAAGGTGCGCGCCGCGAAGGCCAGGGCCTGGGCATGGTTTCCGGCACTTCCGGCGGTGACTCCGGTTTTGGCCAAGTCACCGAGTGCTGACAACTTGCTCATGGCCCCACGAATTTTGAAACTTCCGGTGCGCTGCATGTTTTCAGCCTTGAGAACTATGTCGCCTCCGGTTTGATCACTCAGCGCGGCCGAAGCCGTGACCGGGGTGTGCTTGACGACGCCTTTTCCGGCGGCGTGAGCACGGGCGATATCGGCAGCAGAAATCTCAATGGCGGGCATGCAAGGTTCACCATACTCAGGGTGCTCCCCTTATTGTGGGGCACATATGCGTGCACTGGTGGTTGCCAATTCAAATGATGCCGACCCCGGTTTTGTGGGTGAACGATTCCGCCATCACGGTTTTGCGTTTTCTGAGGCCCACCGCGAATATCCCACCGAATGGCCAGAAATGGCTGGTCACGACCTGATTTTGCTCCTCGGATCAGAATGGAGCGTCTATTGGGACCACATCTCGGGTGAAGTCGCGGCCGAAACGGCCCTGGTGCAGTCGGCCCATCAGGCCGGAATCCCGATTTTTGGTATCTGTTTTGGGTCCCAGATCGTGGCCCATGCCTTGGGTGGGCGAGTCCATCGAGCCACCCGGCCAGAAGTCGGTTGGCACCAGGTCGAATCGACATTTCCGCAGGTCATAGCCTCGGGCCCCTGGCTTCAATGGCATTTTGACGCCTTTGAAAAGCCCGCAGAATTCACCCAATTGGCCCAGAGCGAGTCGGGTCCACAAGCCATCTTGGGTGGACATACCTTCGCGACCCAGTTCCACCCCGAAGCCACCGAATCGATGTTGGCGCGCTGGACCGCGGGCGGGGGCGCTGACGAACTCGACCGCCTCGGCCTGACTCCCGAACAAGTCATGGCCGAGACCCGGGCCAACGTTGGCGTGAGCCGCAAAAACAGCGACCAAATTGTCGATTGGTTTGTCGAATCTGTCGCCTCAACACCGCTCGGGCGTGACTGAACTTCCAGCCATATGCAGGTAGAGAAGTTAGGAGTGATTGGGTTGCCCGTAGTAGCGTCTTCGGCGATGTCAGAGTTCTTGAGGTCCTACCTCGTCGTCTTTTGGTTCGGGTTGATCGCCATTCTTTTGGCGTCTTTGCTTTTGGGCATTTCCGTTTTGATCCGCCCGTCAAATCCGACGCGTGAAAAGTTGTTGACGTACGAAAGTGGTGTCGATCCGGTTGGCGAAGGTTGGTCGCAAAGCCAAATTCGTTATTACGTGTTTGCACTTCTTTTCGTCGTTTTCGATGTTGAAGCAGTGTTTATTTTCCCGTGGGCCACTCAGCTCGAGCGCTATGCCGGTTTCGGTTTAGTTGAAATGGGTGTGTTTGTGGGTGTGTTGTTATTAGGTCTCGTCTACGCCTGGCGCAAGGGTGTCCTTCGCTGGGTGTAATGGACAAGGAGTCACATGGGTCTCGTTGACCGCGGGCGGTTGCCAAAGCCGCTGAATTCATTACTTAACTTGGGTCGCTCGTACTCCCTTTGGGTGTACCAGTGGGGTCTTGCGTGTTGCGCCATCGAGATGGGCGCTGCTTTTGGTTCCCCGCGATATGACGTGATGCGTCTTGGTGTGATTCCGCTTCCGGCAAGTCCGCGTCAAGCCGACCTTGTGGTGATCTCCGGAACCGTCACCGACAAGATGGCCCCGGCCATTAAGCGTTTGTACGAACAAATGCCCGATCCGAAATACGTCATCTCGATGGGTTCATGCGCAAATAGCGGTGGACCTTATTGGGACAGTTACTCAGTGACCAAGGGTGTCGACCAAATCATTCCGGTTGATGTGTACGTACCTGGTTGCCCGCCCCGCCCCGAAGCTTTGCTTGAAGGTGTCGTGTTGTTGCAACAGCGCATCTTGAACGAAGACATGGGTGCGCGTTGGCGCGGCGAGGGTTACAAGCCGATCATTGTTGGTGAAACCAAGAAGTCGAAGAAGGCTGCTGCCAAGCGAGGTGAGTTGAATGTCGTCAACTGATACTCCGATCGCAGAAATTCCTGGCGACACATTGCGCGAGCGCATTGTTGACGACCTTCGTACAAAGATTGGTGCCGATCTCGTTGACAGTTTGGTGAAGCCCGGTGACGATGTGTGGGTGCGCGTCAGTACCGATGCATGGCGCCGTACCGGTGTTGCATTGCGTGAGATGGGCTTTGAATATTTTTGTTTCTTGTCGGCCATCGACTGGATGCCTTCACCATTTGGCAAAGGCGAAGATGACCCGACTGCTCCGCCGACCGAACGTGATGACACTGTGAAACAGGGTTACGCCGGTGGCGCAACACGTATGCAAGTTCTTGCACGTCTCGTACATCCCGCATTGCATGTTGGCATCAACATCAAGTGCGATGTTTCAGATTCTGAGCCGGTTGTTGAATCATGGGTGTCGGTTTTTGCTGGTGCGAATTGGCACGAACGTGAAGCCCACGAAATGTTTGGTATTGGCTTTGCTGGTCACCCCGACCTACGGAATATGTATTTGCCAACTGAATTTGAAGGTCATCCGTTGCGCAAAGACTTCCCCTTGCTTGCACGCATGGTGAAGCCGTGGCCCGGAATTGTTGATGTTGAACCCATGCCTGGTGGCTCTGCTGATGAAGAAGGTGACGCAGAATGACGTCTACTGAATCGCTGATTGATCGTCGCCAGTTGGCGTACATCGCGTCGCAGGCCGCCGATGCGCGTCTGAATGTTGAACTCGAAACCGAGGGTATGACCCTCAACATCGGACCGCAGCACCCCGCAACTCACGGAACGTTGCGCATCATTGCTCACCTTGATGGTGAACAAGTGGTGTGGGCCGAACCGTCATGTGGATACATGCACCGCGGTTATGAAAAACTCACCGAAGTTCGTACGTACCCACAAGTGACCTCACTCGTCAACCGCATTGACTGGCTCGGAAGTTTCGCCAACGAAGTTCCGTTCATTTTGGCGGCCGAAAAGTTGATGGGTGTTGAAGCACCACCGCGCGCTCAATGGATTCGTACCATTTTGTTTGAGTTGTCGCGTATTGCCAACGTGTCGTTGTTCCTTGGCGACCTTGGTGTGCAGCTAGGTGCCATTACTCCAGTGTTCATGGCGTTCCGCGATCGCGAACATGTACTCAACCTCATCGAAGCAACAACGGGTGGTCGTTTCCACCCTAACTTCGACCGTATTGGTGGACTTAAAGACGACCTGCCTGCCGGATTTATTGATGAAACACGCGCGGTCATGAAGACCATGCGTAACTTCTGCAACGAAATCGAAGACCTGTTGTTCGGCAACGAGATCTTCCAGAGCCGTACTCGCGGAATCGGTGTGATTCCGAAAGACATCGCCATGCAGTACGGAATGTCAGGTGCCAACGCTCGCGCGAGTGGCATCGATTGGGACTTGCGTCGCGATCAGTCGCTACCCATGGCATGGGACAAGGTCGAGTGGAAAGTGTGGACTCACCCCGATGGCGACAGTTTCGCTCGTTGTTGGATTCGTCTGCAAGAGGTTCGTGAAGCAACGCTGATTGTTGATCAGTTACTCGACAACATTCCGACGGGCCCGATCATGGCCAAGGTGCCGCGCATCATCAAGGTTCCAGAAGGCGAAGCTTGGGTATCGACCGAAAACCCACTCGGCGAAATGGGCTACTACGTCGTGAGCAAGGGTGATCTTGGTCCGTTCCGTACCAAGATTCGTTCGGCCAGTTTCAACAACATCTCAATCGTGCCGTGGATCTTGAAGGGTGTCTATGTTCCTGACATCATCACGATTCTTGCGTCGCTGTACTTCATTCTCGGAGACATCGATCGATGAACGCTCTGTTAGCCGCCGATTTGCCCTATTGGGCAC
>JBEDJE010000092.1:0-4780 GCA_041172985.1 Actinomycetota bacterium | reverse complement strand
GGCCTGAGCCATTTCAATGACGGCCGTGCCATTGTGAAATCGCCATTGAGTTTTCACGGGGTCACCCAATGGGCCAGTCACAACTGATTCGCGATTTGCTCCACCCAAAATGTCGAGGGTTCCTTCGCCGCCATCGGCTAGAGCCAATTCGTCGCAATCGTGGCCGAGTTCCCAACAGGCGTGCCCGATTGCTTTGGCCACTTCGGCTGCGGACGCCGTTCCTTTGAATTTGTCGACCGCGGCCAAAATACGCACGGTGTCAGTCTTGCTGTTGATCAACAAGTTGGGAGAGTTTTAGTTGGGATATTCCTGACCGAGTAGGTAGGGTTTTGGTATGTCCGTGACCGTGCGTATTCCGACAACCCTTCGTCCCTTATCAGGTGGCAATTCCACCGTGTCTGTTGAGGGCGCAACCCTTGGAGAAGTGTTGGCCAATCTTGAGGATGCGCACCCCGGATTCAAAGATCGTTTGTTTGATGACAATGGTGGCTTGCGCCGCTTCGTGAACTTGTTTGTTGCTGATGACGATGTGCGTTACTTGCAGGGTCTAGAGACTCCGGTGCCCGCGGGCGAAACCGTGAGCATCATTCCTGCCGTTGCCGGCGGCTGATTCAAGAAGTTCAGGCTGCTGAAGTCAGAAGTTCTAAAAACTCGCGACGTCGCTTGGGGCCGAGTGGAATTTCGGCCGGACGATTTTCGCGGTCTTGCCAAATTGCAAAGACGCGGTTCATGACTTCAGGGTTATTCATCATCGCGTCAGGCGACGTGAGCAAATTGAGATTGCGCATGAACGCGCGCAACACGACTGGGTCGTAACGCAATGCTGGCAGTAATCCTTCACGCAGAACCGAACGCATAAATGTTTTCGGATCGGCAGTGTCAACATCGGGATCGTCGCCCTTGAGCAATGACGATGAAACGCGACGAGCTTCAGCATCTTGTTGAACACCCGACAAATACCACGGAACAATGTCGCGTTGCAGTGCAGCGTCGTATTCGGTAGCGAGAGTCAACAGGTCATCAGAATGTTCGTTGATGGCCTGGGCCATCAAGTGCGCACCCCAATAACCAATCGAGCAACCGCGCCCATACAACGGGTTGGTGCACAACACGGCATCGCCAACCGGCAACATGCCAAGTACTAATGGCTTGCCGTCAACGACGTAATGGCGTTGACGATTTAACAAACCGGCCATCACAAACACTTCATCAACTAACGGCGTCGCGCGGCCATCGAGATATGGAGCAGTTGCACCTAACTTGCGCGCTGCTTCATCAAATGTTGCGGGGTCAGAAAGTTTGGTGCGGAGTTCGGCATCGTCACTTGGCGCAGCCAATGTGATGGAGAACGTGTTGTTGTCGCCAACAAAAACTCCGTACTTGATGTATCCGAGATCGCCGCCGATGGGTCCGGTGCGCGGGGGATAGGTCTGACCAGGATTGAGTCGGTAAAAACGCGAGGTGTAGATGATGCCGGTGTCTTCGACTTCTTCTTGTACGGGGCCAATGCCGATGTCATTGAGCCAATCGGGCAACGACGACCGACGTCCACCGGCAACAACAACTAAATCGGCGGTGAGTTGTGATCCATCTTCGGTTGTGACGCCAGTGATGCGCTCAAGTCCTGATTCGGCGTCGGTTTCGTGAACGAGTCCGTTGACTCCGACTCCGGTTTTGAAAGTGACACGACCATCGTCAAGTACGACGCGACGCAACACCCATTCAAACGTGGTGCGGCGACACGTGAGCATATTGAGATCGGCATCTTCGGGTTCGGGGACAAAGCCGTTCATCGTGGGTGGCAAGTCTTCGCCAAACTTGATCTCGGTGGCACCGGCCTCAAACAACTTGTCGAGTACGTCGGGTTCATTGGCTTTGAGCAGCGACACCAGTCGAGCCAAAAAGGCGTGACTATGACGAACCTGTGGGGCACCCCGCCGGTCCCATTCGAAAGCTTCATCGGCGCTTTCGGGCATGGGCGTGTCGTCGCGCTCGAGAACAGTGATGCGGTGGCCGGCTCGGCTGAGCTTGAGGGCTGTGGATAAGCCCGAAATTCCGCCGCCAACGACGATGATGTCAATGCTCCTGGTCACGCTCGAGATCATCCTGTAAGGGTAGGCGGTGGGCACCACAATTGTCTGATTTGGCGACAAGAACCACCTCGGGCTGGGGTGAATCCCCGCTTCGCTAGTTGTCGCCTTAGCACTCCCGCCTCTAGAGTGCTAACTGCCGTTCACGGCCGAGTTTGCTCCCGTGGACGGTGTTTATTACTCCAACAGTGATTATTGCCCCATCAGTTAGTCCGTCGATCGTTCGATCGACATCCCAACGAAAGTGACAACAAATGTCGAAGATTATTGCATTTGACGAGAAGGCTCGCCGTGGCCTCGAAGCTGGTATGAACAAACTGGCTGACGCCGTTCGCGTCACGCTCGGACCGAAGGGTCGCAACGTCGTTCTCGACAAGAAGTGGGGCGCTCCCACGATCACCAACGACGGTGTATCCATCGCTAAAGAAATCGATCTCGAAGATCCATACGAAAAGATCGGTGCTGAACTGGTCAAAGAAGTCGCCAAAAAGACCGACGATGTTGCCGGTGACGGAACAACCACCGCAACTGTGTTGGCATGGGCCATGGTGCGCGAAGGTTTGCGCAACGTTGCTGCTGGCGCCAACCCGATGAGCCTCAAGAAGGGCATCGAAGCTGCCGTTGTTGCTGCTGTTGGCTCAATCAAAGAACTCTCGAAGGTTGTTGACAGCAAAGAGCAGATCGCTCAAGTTGCTTCAATCTCGGCCGCCGACGTTGAAATCGGCACGATGATTTCTGATGCCATCGACAAGGTCGGCAAAGACGGTGTCATCACCGTCGAAGAAAGCCAGACCTTCGGCATGGAGATGGATCTTGTTGAAGGAATGCGCTTCGACAAGGGCTACATCTCGCCATACTTCGTGACCGACCCCGAGCGCATGGAAGCGGTTCTTGAAGATCCGTACGTGTTGCTCGTGTCGTCAAAGATTTCGACCGTGCGCGACATGTTGCCGATTCTTGAAAAGGTCATGCAGAGCGGACGTCCTTTGGTGATCATCGCCGAAGATGTTGACGGCGAAGCATTGGCAACTTTGGTTGTCAACAAGATTCGTGGAACCTTCAAGTCAGTTGCTGTGAAGGCTCCTGGTTTTGGTGAGCGCCGCAAGGCCATGTTGCAAGACATCGCCATCCTCACTGGTGGCCAGGTCATCAGCGAAGAAGTTGGTCTCAAGCTCGAAACCGCAACCCTCGATCTCTTGGGTAAAGCCAAGAAGATGATCATCACCAAGGACGAGACAACATTGGTCGAAGGCGCCGGCGATGACGACGACATCAAGGGTCGCATCAACCAGATCAAGGCCGAAATCGAAAACACCGATTCTGATTACGACCGCGAGAAGTTGCAAGAGCGTCTCGCCAAGTTGTCAGGTGGCGTTGCTGTACTCAAGGTTGGCGCTGCCACCGAAGTTGAACTCAAGGAAAAGAAGCACCGCATTGAAGATGCTGTGAGCACCACCAAGGCTGCGATCGAAGAAGGCGTTGTGCCTGTCGGCGGAGTTGCGTTGTTGCGTTCACAGGCCGCTGTGTTGGCTGCTGCTGCGTTGTTGACTGGTGACGAAGCAACTGGCGCCCGTTTGGTCGCCAAGGCGCTTGAAGCACCGTTGAAGCAGATCGCCGAAAACGCTGGTATGGAAGGCGGAGTTGTTGTTGAAAAGGTGCGTAACCTCACCGGTTCAAACGGACTCAACGCCGCCACTGGCGAATACGTCGACCTCGTACAGCTCGGTGTCATCGATGCTGCCAAGGTGACTCGTTCGGCTTTGCAGAACGCAGCATCAATCGCTGCTTTGTTCTTGACCACCGAGTGCGTCATTGCTGACAAGCCCGAATCAGACGACCACTCTGGCCATGGCCACGGTGGCGGTATGGAAGATTTCTAATCTGTCCAGTTCGTCTCATGAAGTGATTGCACAGAACCCCGAGGCAACTCGGGGTTCTGTTGCATTAGTGACCTGTCGCGAAGCACTGGGCATCGACTACGACATGCCGCTCTTGCTTGAGGCTGTTCGTGCCGCTGGCATTGCAGTCGATGAAGTGTGCTGGGACGATGAATCGATTGATTGGTCAACATACGACCAAGTAGTGATTCGCAGCACCTGGGATTACCACCGGCGTTATGACGAATTCATGCAATGGGTTCGTGCGGTGAGTGCTGTGAGCACCATGAGTAATTCGGTTGATGTCATCACGTGGAATACCGACAAGCACTATTTAGCTGAAGTCGCGGCCGTTGGTCTGCCTATTGTGCCGACAATATTTATTGAGCCCGGTCAAGACGACTGGTTGAGCTCTGCGCGTGAATTGCTTGCGATGGGCGATGTTGTTGTGAAGCCTGCAATTAGTGCCGGCAGTAATGACACCGAACGCCATAGCAACTTTGATGCTGCGCAAAAACACATCACCGAATTGCTTTTGGCCCAACGTTCGGTGATGTTGCAGCCATACATGGCCGATGTCGATGTGCAATCTGAAACTGGCTTGGTGTTTATCAATGGCAAGTTCTCACACGCGTTTGCCAAAGGGCCACTGCTCGCCCAAGCAAAAAACATGTCGGGTGGTTTGTACGCCGAAGAAGAGATTGGTGTGCGTCAGCCCACTGCCGAGCAGTTGTTGATTGGCGAGCGAGCTGTGAAGTGGTTGCTTTCACGGTTCGGAAAGTTGTTGTATGCGCGAGTCGATTTGTTGCCGAC
>JBEDJE010000091.1:0-6291 GCA_041172985.1 Actinomycetota bacterium | reverse complement strand
GCACCCATTTCGCCAGCCAAAACGATGATGTCACTCGTACGACTCAATTGGGCAATGGCCGCAGCGACACCATGGGTGTCAGCAATCGACTGAACCAAGAGCGAAATCACCCCGAAAGCCTAACGGTAGTGACGCGGGAGGCGGTTCGAGAGACCACAAACGACTTCATAGCCAATCGTTCCGAGTCGACTGCCCCATTCATTAGCCGTCACCGAATCTGAACCTTGAGTTCCGATCAGTACCACTTCATCACCGATAACAACCGATTGATCGCCGACATCAACCATCAGCTGGTCCATCGTGACGACTCCGACGATTGGGCAACGACGTCCCCCAACCAAAACTTCGCCGCCTACCGCAGACAAACGACGCGGTACACCATCGGCATAACCCAGCGGAACTGTCGCCACCGTTGCGGCCTTGTCAAAATGGTGACGCTGACCATACGAAACGCCCTCACCAGCAGCAACCTTTTTCACAAAAGTAATGCGCCCCTTTAACGACAACGCCGGCCGCAATTCTGCACACAGATGTTCAATCGCAATATCGGGAGCGATGCCATATACCGCGATCCCTGCGCGCACCATGTCACGATGTGAATTTTGATGGGCAAGCGAACCTGCAGAATTCGCAATATGAATCCAACCCGTTTCAACTCCGGCTTTCTTGAGTGCATCAACGGTCGTGTCAAACTTTGAAATTTGTTGATCAGTGAAATCACTATCAAGATCATCTGCGCTTGCCAGGTGTGTGAAAACTCCTCCTAAAACGAGTTCGGGCGACCGAGCCATGATGCGACCGCCGAATTCAACAGCGTCACTCGGCTTGCATCCGACTCGATTCATTCCGGTGTCAATCTTCAGATGCACTTCTTGCCCGACAACGTTGCGAACTCGTGCTTCGTTTGCCAGTGCATCAATGTACGAAACCGAGTACGCCGTCGCAATGAGGCCATGCGCAACGATGTCACCTACTTGATCAAGCGGTTGTTCTGACAAGAGCAGAATTGGATTTTCAATACCAGCGCGGCGTAGTTCAATTCCTTCTTGAACTAACGCGACGCACAGTCCATGGGCTCCTGCTTCAAGCGCGGCTTCGGCTACTTGAATAGCGCCATGTCCATATCCGTTGGCTTTCACCACCGCCATAACTTTGGCATCGCCGATCACTGTTTGGAGATGGCGGACATTGTGACGCACCGCTTCTAGATCGATATCAATCCAAGCTGCTCGAGCGCTCATCTTCAGTCCCGTACACCAACATGTCGCATGTGCGACAAAGCCAACGGAATGAGGTCTACCAAATCAGACGCAATCAAACCTTCATTGGCGGTAAACAACGATGCGGCGTATCCATGAATCCAGGCTCCACTTGCCGCAGCGTGGAACGGTTCGACTCCTTGGGCCAACAATGCACCGATGATTCCAGCCAAAACATCGCCGGTTCCTGCAGTTGCCAAACGTTACAGTTGTTGTTCCCTTTAACAGGCACACACAATTCGTATCACTGGCAAGGCGACGTGCGCTGGAGATTCGATCATGCGAAGGTGCGTACCCAAGCAAGGTTGTGAACTCGCCATCATGCGGCGTCAAAATCGTTCCGGCGGAGCGCGCACGAACGATGTCGCGGGCCCCTTCTCCGCCCCAAGCAACTGCAAACAATCCGTCGCCGTCGATGACCATCGGAATATGAGAGCCAGCAATGACTTTGCGAGCTTCATTCACGGTTCCCTCATCACGACCTAAACCAGGACCGATAACTATGGCTTTAAATCGCGACAAATCATCAAGTACTTCATTCGACCAACCCAAAGCAGGTAGGGCGCGACGCACAATTTCGGTTGACGTGCTGCGGTCGCTCACAATGCCGGGGGATGCAACATGCACGATGCCAGCGCCTGCTCGCATTGCCGACGCACTACACAAATTGGCGGCGCCCATCATTCCCGAACTACCGGCTACTGCGTACAACGCCGCTTTCCATTTGTGTGAATCAAATGGGCGTTGCGGAACCCATTGTGAAACATCACTTCGTTCGACTTCATTGATGTCAACGTTGCCCATACCGAGATTGATACCGATATCAACAAGTTCAACGTCACCACATAATGCTCGGCCCGCTCCCAATAACAAGCCCGGTTTCAAAGCCACAAAGGTGACGGTGCGAGTCGCCTGCCATGTATCGGGTGCAGCGAGACCGGTCAGGCCATCAATTCCGCTCGGAATATCGACTGCCAAAACGGGAACGCCTTTAGTTGTTGGCGGGCTCCATTCACCACGAAAACCAGTTCCGAAGGCGGCATCAATAATGAGGTCACTCACGGGTAGGCGTAACGGCATGTGCTCGGCGTCAATGACATGCACGCGTACTCCTTGATCGGCAAGCAATCGAGCGGTCACGCGGCCATCGGCACCATTATTCCCTTTACCGGTGATGACCACGACGGTGCGTCCGTACAAGCCGCCCATCATGCGCTTGGCAGCTCGGGCGACAGCGGCACCAGCACGGCCAATCAAAACATCAACCGGTGTTCCCGCAGTGATGGCTTCAGCGTCAAGAACGCGCATCTGTTTCGGGGTGAGCACGGGCCGCATAACTAGATCGTATGCCTTACAGACTGGTCTACAGCAGTGATCGGACAGCAATCACATAGGCAATAGCCGTGGTGTCGGTATGTGTGATCGAGAGATGCCAGTCAGTGACACCAAGTTCGTTCGCGATCTGCTCTGCCCGACCCGTGACCGCAAGCATTGGGCGCCCAGAATCAGCCCGTTGCACCCACACGTCATGAAATTCAAACGCACCGAGCCCGACACCCATGGCTTTCATCACTGCTTCACGCGCCGCGAAGCGAGCGGCCAACGAGGCAGTTGGGTCAATTTGCGGTTCGACGTACTCAAGTTCTTCATGTGTGAAGAGTCGAGTCTTCATTGATGGGGTGCGTTCTAGCGACCGACGAAAGCGATCAATTTCAACTGCATCTACCCCGATACCGACAATCATCGAGATGTTCTCACGACGAAGCGCGGCGCCAGCGGTCGGCCATTTCACTGATCGGCAAGATCAGTAAATCAGCCACCGACAATTCGCTCAACAAGTCGTCACGCATTTCGCCTTCAGTTTCTGAAACCCAGTCGACTAAACGATCGTAACGACGGTCATAACCCTGCAGCACTCCACGCATCACTGATGCATTGAGTCGATCAAAGAAACGTACGTGCAACAAAGTGATGCCAACAGTCTGACCTGACTTCACTTCTGGGATGAAAATCACAGTGCGTCCGTCACTACGCCCACGCGCGACTAATACCTCGCGTTCGCTGGCAACTCGGCGCTTAGTTCCGAGCAACGATGGGTTGCGATCAACACGGCTCGGAACATCGCGGGACAAACCACCACGATCGACGATCGCGATTGTGGCGGTTGTTCCAGATGGATCACCGTCGATGCTGTAACGCGTGTACCCCACCACGGCTTCAACTGCAGGATTGAGATCGGCCAAAACTTTGAGCGTGCGGTAAGCCAATACATCGCGGCCTGCACCAGTAGCCAACACTTCTTGAACTAAGGCCCGGTCCATGACGCCTTCGTCGCTGCGACTAATTCCGACCGTCACCGTCTTGGCTTGATGCTTGATGGCATCAATGGGTCGCGTGAGTTCTTCAATCGCTCGAGTTAAAGCCAAGGTAAGGTCGTCAATCAACGCCGACGGACTACCGACTTTGCCAGTTTCGTTTTGATAGGCCTCGACTGGTGAAGCATCAAGGACGACACGAAGCATTGATGCCAAGCGGACTGCAGTGCTGGCCTCAAGATGACCGTCGTAAGTGCCGGCGCGCAGAGTCTCATTAAAGCGTTCAGCCCCAATCACTAAACCAGAGCGAACAACTTTCAAAACCGACTCACCGTCAGCATTGTGCAAAACCGCAAACTCAACAACTTCACGAGCCTCGCGTAGAGAGCGCGCTAGTTCGTCAATCGCCCGAGCAGCTTCGTAGCCAAATAAGTGGCCAACAACTGCACTCAACACAAAAGCCAAAGTTGGATCAACATCAGGAACATCAATGACTGCAACTGCACTAGAGAAACGTGACTCGGATGCACTGGCAATCACAATGGGCGTCGCCTTATGCGCCCGATAGATCGCAATCTCTTTAGCGACATCGTCGGCGGTACTTCCGGCTAATCCAGCGGCGCATACCAAGATCAGAGGCTCACATGACAGGTCGATGTGTTTCTTATCCTCAGTAATGTCACACGAAATGCTCTTGTAGCAAAGTTCGCTCAACTTAATGCGTACTTCGTTGGCTGCAATCGCGTTCGGGCCATTACCCACGACAGCCCAATAGCGCTTGGACGGCGCATATTTGTGAGCAACTTCAGCAATCTTTGCTCGCGAGTCAATGACCGTACGCATGGCGGTGGGAAGTTCACGCAACGTGCGCAACAAATCATGCCGGCGCGAATCTGTTCCGAGTCCAGCCGCAACACTCACGGCACATGCCAACAAAACTCCGGCCGCCACTTGCGCATAGAACGCTTTCGTGGACGCCACGCTCATTTCAACGTCGCGGCCATCGCTCGTGAACAACACTCCATCGGCCTTGTCGCACAAATCGCTACCGCGACGATTGACAATCGCCAGTACCGATGCTCCACGCGAGCGCGCCAAGTCGACCGTACGGTTTGTGTCGGTGGTTGTTCCACTTTGGCTCACGGCGATGATGAGTGTGTCACTCATATCAAGTTGTAAGTGAAAGCCGCTCAGCTCGGTTGCAGTGATCGGATCAACATCTAGTCCGCCAGCGCAGAGTTCATCAAGAACTGTTGCACAACTACGTCCAGCGATCGCCGCGGTACCTTGACCAATCACGCGAACTTTGCGAATCGCACCCGACGCCAGTCGTTCAATAATTGGTGTCGGCAAAGTCTTGATACCGAGCGATGCATGCAAGACACCATCTCGCTCAATGATTTTTCCGCGAAGTGTCTTGCGGAACGACTCTGGTGCTTCGCCGATTTCTTTCAGCAAGAAGTGCGGAGCGTCACCACGATCAATATCGCGAGTTGTCACTTCAGCAGTCACTATTTCATTTGACGAAATCGGTAACACAGTTCCGTCGTAAGCCAGCCGTGTCACGCCTGAAAGCTCTCCGGCCAGTGCTCCATCAAGAATGATGATTTGACCTTTGCTATCGGTGAGTGACGAGGTGCTTGTCCCTTCACCATCAAGACGGAAGTATGTCGAAGTTTCTTCAACAACTCCGTACGGTTCGCTTGCAACAATGAATAGATCTTCGGCTAAGCCAACAAATAAACCTTGACCACTGCCGCGTAGGGCGAACATCAATCGATCGGGTTGGTCGGTTGCGGCAGCACCAATAGCAACTGAGCCTTCAAATGACGCAACACTGCGACGGAAAGCTTCAACTGTGTCTCCGCATGCTCGCGCATGCATATTCACTAATGCCGGAATCACTTTGGCATCAGTGGTGATTTGCCCAGGGAACGACAGTCCATGAGCAATACGTAAATCACCATGATTGTCAACATCGCCATTCAGCGCGGCGACAACATAGGGATGCGTGGTTTCAAGATCATCAAGTTCGCGCTCGCTGTTCACCGGGTGCGCATTGGGCTCGCTAATAATTCCCACACTCGCCCATCGCGTATGTCCGACTAAAGACAAACGTGCGTTGGGGTTTGAAAGGGCTAAACGCAACAAGTCATCTTCTTGAACGGCGGCACGTAACGCTTTGGTGTTGTCGCCTAGTTCGCCGATCTCGGCGGCTGCCTTATAGACAAATGACAACGTGTCATCAATCAAACGCACCGATCGATTTTGAAAGAGTGCGTCATGAGCTCGTGCGTTCAGAGCAGCTGTCACCGACGGATCATTTGCCGACAACCCATGGCCCCATACGAAGACGTGGATTCCGGCCGAGTCACGACCACGAACTTCAAGTCGATCAAGCGCCGAGAAGGACTGCTGAATGGTGAGGTAGCCGGCGACCGCAGCAACTCCGGCGTCACGTCCAGCCAAATCGCGCACAAGTCGAGCTGTGCGTAAACGATCTTGCCCAATTGACCACGTGACATCACGCAGAGCAATGAGTGCCGCGGCATTTTGTTCAAGTTCGTCGGCATCGGCAACACTGTTTTCAAGACCTTCGTCGATGGCCGTGATCGTCGCACCCACTTGGTCGAGGCGGCTCGTCATTGCACTGACTAATTCGTGATTGTCGATCAGAGCTACCGCACCCGGGACGCCCTTGAGAAGTTCATTGACCT
>JBEDJE010000090.1:0-4828 GCA_041172985.1 Actinomycetota bacterium | reverse complement strand
CTATTAGACCTCGTCGGACTGACCGAAGCGGCAAAACAATCAGTGTCGACATTGTCGGGCGGAGAAGCTAAACGAGTCGCGCTTGCTCGCGCTTTAGCTCCATCTCCCCAGGTTCTCCTGCTTGATGAACCACTGACCGGACTTGACAATCAACTCCACGATCGACTCGCCCAAGATCTACAGCGAATTCTCCATGCAACTTCGACGACAGCGCTCTTAGTCACTCATCTCATACCTGAAGCCGAAGTAATTTCTGATGTGATTCATCATCTCGTCAATCAGAGCCAGCAAGAAGGAGTAGGTCAATGAACGTCAATCATCTCGACATTCATATTCGACCAATGACCTCTCTTGAAGTTCGGCCCTTACGCCTCGAGGTTTTACGCGCCGGAATGGTCAACCAAACTGTGCACTTTGATGGCGATGATGATCCAACGACCATTCATCTCGGAGCCTTTGACCAAGATCAGAACAATGTCGGCGTAAGTACATGGATGCAGCGTCCCTTCCCCCTCGCTGAAGAACACAAGGCACTTCAACTTCGGGGAATGGCCACTGCGGTCAACGTGCAGGGGAAAGGAATCGGTGCGCTGTTGCTTGTTGCGGGACAATCACATGGCCGCGAGATTGGAGCGCACTTGATCTGGGCGAATGCCCGCGATGCCGCCCTCAACTTCTACAACCGCCACGGCTATAGCACCGTTGGTGAAGGATTCATTGAAACGGTAACGCAGCTTCCCCATCACAAAGTTGTTAAGTATTTGGTGGGATGACCGCAGAGAGGCATCAACTGCACACAGTCTGCCATGAGCACGCCTCTTCAACTTGCAGTACGAATTCAAGACACGATCAACCAGCAACTTCGTGAGATCTCACGACTCTCAGATTCTGATACTTGGGTGGGTCCCGTCGCTCTGATTTCTCACATTGAAATTTTGCGCGTCAAATCATTACTTGCGTCATGCATTGACATTTTGCGCGCTCATCATGACTCGTCTGGCCTGTAATCCCGAGCGATTAGCCCTACTGGCACGTCGGCTCAACATTGCTCGGGGTGAGATTTCTCTTCAACTTCGCTTAGCCGAAATCGGAGATCTCGCGATGCCAGAGATCCGTTCACTTTTGCAACGTGCAATCTCGTTACTCGAAAGCCAAGAAGATCGGGTACGACGAATCCTCAATAGCTCTTTCTTGAATCTTTCAGATTCGTATTCACTGACATTCAATTCAAGTGCCTATTTGCTCAATCGCTGGGTCACGCATCATCCGGGATGGTGGTCTGATGCAACCCATGGTGAGACAACCGAAATTGACATTCTCATCGCCAAGGTTGCGGGAAGCCCACTTGATGCAGGTCGATTGATTGATTCAACATCGTTCTTGGCGCCCCTCATCTATGGCTGCAACGACACCGAAGTGGTTCGAAAATTGTGGCTGTCGGCAACTGATCCGAGAACGACTTCAGTGACCACCGCTGGGCAACGAATCACCCGGCTCGTCGAAGAGGTCTTCGGCGATCAAGAGTGGCGCGAAGGGATCGCCCCAACGTGGGTCGACATTCACAAACAGTTGACTACTCGCCGGCAAATCCATGACCTGCTTGGCGAAGTCGTGGCTCCTTGGCAACTGCAATTCACAGGCCTCGCATCCGAGTGGAGCTGGTCCGCCGAAACCGGAATTCACTACCTCAAGAAGATCGCCGATGCAGAGAATGCCGCAATGGCCATCTCCCAAGGTCTTGGATCTGCTCTCTATAGAAACCTCTCTGATCTTCCTGATGACAGCAGCGATCGACTCCATCGGATTGACTCAATTGCGTTTGCGGTTGGCGCTTCAACAGAATTGCTACGCAACGCCAAAGTTCGACAGGCCGACATGGACTCCGACCACCTATCGACCCTGCTCACGATTCCCGCGCTTTTGCCACTCAAACTGCCCTGGCCGACGTCACTTTTGATTGGCAAGTCGAAATCTTTCGTCGTGAATCTCTTTGACAAGACACCAGAAGTACGTGTTACTTCAGCAATGCAAATGCTTCAACATCGCAGCACTCTTGCATCAATTGCATATATGGCTGTCTTCAATTCGGCGTTGACTTCGGGTCGAATTGATCAAGTAAATGATCGACCGTCACCGGACGTGCGGCTTGAACTTCAACACACTGTTGACCTGATCGACAACCCAACAGCCCGCGGACAAGTTCTCGCAGACTTATCTGATGAGAATTCTTAATCGACTTTAGGAAATCGGAACTTCAGTCGCATACCGGGTACTTGTCGATGGATCTGGTTGGACCAAAATCTCAAGTGTCCACGTACCTGCCGTCAAAATAGATAGTGCTCCAACAAAGTGATTTGGACCGAGTTCTGAAACTGCGGCAGTAATCGTTGGCACTTCAGAGCCCGGCAATGTCAGACGCATCGTGACTCCTTCAACTGGAGACAAGGTTCCGCTAGGCGTTGAAATCGTGACGTGAATCTCGTTGTTCCCCACTCGCCCCGGAGTCACCGCGATGCCAACGATCGTGCCGCCTTCAACGAGTTGCGTACTGAAAACAGCGTTTGCTTCAGTAACTTCTGGAGATTTTGCCAGCATTCCTGCAGTAACACCAAGAACCACCGTGGCGATCAGAAATTCGACGACAATAATGCGATGAATTGAGTTCCCCTCGCCACGTTGAACAAGCCAACGAGCGAAACCACCAAGAGTGACCGCCGCAATGACAAAACAAGTTTTGATGAGCAACGCTTTGCCCCAAGTCGTTTGGGTGATATCGCTGATAGCCGGCACCAAATGCCAGGTCTGCCAGAGACCCGTCAGAACCGCTGTCGGAATGGCAAAGGTGGCCATCCGCGAAAAGCGACGGACAACAACATCGGCATGAACACTGCGCATGACTCCACCACAAGCCACAACGATCAGACCACCTACCCACAAAATGACACTCGAGAAATGTAAGGCATCGACGAAAACTGCAATGCCAGCGAGAGATGAAGCACTCGGATGACCCGATGCCGAGAATGTCAAAACAATTCCGACGCCTACGAGGAGCGTTGTCGAACGCCACCACGATGTGAGTGATCGTGCGAAGTTGCCCCGTAGCGACCAAATGAGAACGATCAATGAGAGCAGTAGTAATTCGCGGACAACCAGGGCCTTACCAAGTCGAGTCGCATACACATCAGACCAGAGCGAAGTATCGAACAGATCAGACCATGTGCCAGCAATTGTGTACGGGCCTTGTGCGACAAAAAGGACGAGCGCACCAACAGCGGCGAAGATCCAGCCGACTCCGACAAAGGAGATCACTCGTCGTGATGAAATCGATCCACCGGCGAGCATCGCCAAACAACCAAGTACGAGACACAACCCGAGAAATCCCAAGAACTTGGCGACACCCATGAGCCACGACAGGCCTCGCGGACCGTCTTGGCCCGACAGAACATTGGCGATGAGATCGCTCGTGGCAACAATTGGAGCCGAAGCACCGATTTGGAATGAATATGCGCCTTCAATCGCATGACCATCATTCGATACGGCTCGCCAAGCAACAACATAAAGTCCATTGGGAATTGCTGGAACATCTTTGGCGATTAACACCGAAGGATCATCGGGCGACAACAAGGCTTCACCTAAGACGATGCGTTGACCATCTTGGTTATAGATCTCAATCGAACGGGCAACTGGCGTGACGGGTTCGTTGAAATCAAGACTGATTTCGCTCGGAGCAGTCTCAAGTACCGCCGAAGGAGCAGGTGACGATGAGTCCAACTGTCCGTGAGCCGAAACTGGAGAACCCCACGCAAGCGAAGCAACAGTCGCTGCGACAATCAGCCATGACTTACGAACTTTGTTCAAAGTGGTCATCCCATCAATCCAGCCGGTGCTAGCCCGTCAATTATCACACGCCCCAGCAACCAACCCAAGCGCATTGACGGCGACTGAGTACGAATCTGCGAAGGAAGATCGGTCAGACCCATCGAACCTCGAGATTTCCATTGCATTGTCATCACCGATAGATCGTGTCGCACATAATCCAACGACCATGAGTCGGGCCCAACGCACTGAAGGTCTGCTAATCCGAGATCGCCCATATGAACTTCAACTTCCCGCCAACGACGTAACGGCAAATCTGTGACTGGCACTTCAACGCCAGAGACCATGCGCGCCGATCCGTACCAGCCTTCACGAGCCGATGCAATAGCGCCTTCAAGGGCATAGATTGAACGACGTACGCCAGCAACATGTTCGTCAGCAGATAGCGACGCATCACGTTCGATGGCAGCCACCCGTGCAGCAAAGCCACCTTCGTATTGGTCAACCATTTCACCTAATTCAGCGGCACGAAAAAGTCGCGAAATGCTGTCGCCTTGATGAGCGATGTGAGCGAGCACATGTCCCACAGTCCACTCAGGCAATAACGATGGCCGAGCGACCATGTCATCGGTCAAGTTCCCCAATCGCTCTAATAGCAATTGATGCGAGGCCGCCAAACCTTCGACCTGCCGATTGATGGTTGTCGCATCAAAGGAAATCTCCACGCCTCAAACCGTACTCGCCATCTTGTGATTCTGGTGTCGTTTTACTTGGTTATGCCAAGAGAAATCACACCAGAATTTCAAGCAAGCGGAACTGTACGGCGCGGCACAACAACCACGGTGCCATCAGGCTCATGGTGAACAATGACTGATACGCCGTAAAACTCCGACAATGTTTCGGCCTTGAGTACTTGATCGGCTGGACCGGTCGCCACACAATGCCCCTGATGCAACAAAGCCAAACGGTCGCTGTACAAACCGGCAAGCGTGAGGTCGTGCATCGCTGAAAC
>JBEDJE010000089.1:0-4837 GCA_041172985.1 Actinomycetota bacterium | reverse complement strand
CCGTGACCAAATCATCAATATCAACGCGGCACCTGCGGGTACCCAGAAAACGATGCGCCACGGCGCAATATTGATTAAGCCGGCGCCAATGCTTGGCGCCAGAATCGGTACGAGCAAGAAGACAGCAACCATGCGCGACATCAACTGCGCCATCGCAGATCCTTCATAGCGATCACGAATCATTGCTGTACTGAGAGCGCGGGGAGCGGCGGTACCGAGTCCCCAAATAAATCGTGCCGCAATGACCCAACCCCACGATGGCGCAACACTGGCAAGAAGCGCACCAACGATAAACAACGTGAGACCGGCGAAGAGTGGAGCACGTCGTCCATAGCGATCGGATGCTGGTCCGTACAGCCAAGGCCCAACTGCTAGCCCGAGAAAATAGGAAGTAACGATCCAACTCACTTGCGTGGAGTCGGGTGACATACCGAATTCTTGGCGCATTTCGGGGAATGCCGGAAGCATGAGGTCAATTGATAAAGCAGCGCTCGCCATGAGGCAGGTAAGCAAGATGATGAACTCGCGCCCTGTGGCAACTTTGCGGTCAGGAGCACCCTGTTGTTTCATCATTCGTCGAAGAGAATTTTGCAGGGCTGGCAGAGGCACTGTCACACGATAGGTGACGTCACCCTACGAAAGCGTTAGGGGACACGTCGCGAAGTAGCGACAGCACTTTGTCTAAGGACAGACTTCGTCCATATTGAGTGACGAGAGACCAAAGAAATTTTGATGATCAGGAATAATTGTTGCCGTTGTAAATGTTGAATGTGGCATGCCCGCAATTACCGCCGACACTTTGACTTTGCCCCGTATCGCTGCTCCGACGACTGGCCATTCACGCCCAGTGATTTCAGTGACAACTGCCCCGAGTGGACACGAGGGTGAAGGGTTCCCGGTACGTCGAGCATTCGCAGGTGTGAGTCGCGAGATTCTTGATCCATTTATACATATGGACCAGATGGGTGAAGTGAACTACGCACCATACGAGCCACGTGGGACTGACTGGCATCCTCACCGTGGGTTCGAGACTGTCACGTACATCATGGACGGCATTTTTGTACACCAAGATTCACACGGTGGCGGCGGTGTGATTGCCGATGGTGCAACACAATGGATGACCGCAGGTAGTGGAATCTTGCACATCGAAACTCCGCCAGAAAAATTAGTGATCGCGGGTGGACTTTTTCACGGCGTACAGTTGTGGGTCAATTTGCCAAGTCACAAAAAGATGATTTCGCCGGCCTACCAAAATCTCGAAGGTGACATGGTGACTTTGGTGTCATCGCCCGATGGTGGTGCCCTCATTCGAATCATTGCTGGCTCCATCGGCGAATTTCATGGACCAGGGTCAACTCAAACTCCGATAGTCGTTTCTCACGTGACAGTGGCACCAGGGGCACGTGTTGAGTTGCCATGGAATCCTGAATTCAATGCGTTGGCTTATGTTTTGGCTGGCTCAGGTTCGGTCAGCGATGAGCGTCGGCCGTTACGTCTTGGACAATTGGCAGTATTCGGAAGTGGCGACTCAATTTCTTTCCAAGCCGATGATGATTCAACTTTTGAAGTTCTTTTACTTGGTGGACAACCGATCCGTGAGCCGATTGTTGCATATGGTCCGTTCGTGATGAATACCGAAAATGAAATTCGTCAAGCTTTTGATGATTATCAGAATGGCCGCCTCGGAACAGTTCCAGTTGGCGGCATACGTCCCTTTAGGGGCTAGTTATTTGAGTGAGTCAATGAAACGCAAAGTTGCTTCGGCGATCTCACGACGCCAGTTTTGCACTGTGTCATTTTTACTTTCACCATCAAGACTGCTTTCAATATTGCGTTGCAGGGTTTTGATGTTCTTGCGTTGAGTTTTCAACATGTCGGAGATATCAATTCCACATTCGTCAGCTAACACCAGTTTGAGCAGCAACTCACTACGCATATCGCGCAGATGGACGACAGGCGTGTTGATCCACGTGCGAAGAATCGCACGACCAGGCTTGGTAATCGTGAGAAGAGTTCGGTTGCCCCCGGCCAGTCCTACTTCTTCGCCCGATTCTTCGACGTATCCGTGAATCTGCAGTTGTTCAAGAGCGCGGTATGTGAGTGGGCGAGTCAATGACCAGATGCGGCCGATATCCGAACCTGGCTTGAGTCGTGCTGCGATGGCAAAACCGTGTGATGGCTTTTTATACAACAAGCCAAGACATGCCCATTCGCCAAGAAGTAGATCATGTGACTCGCGAGCTTGGCGACTCATCGCGGTTTGTTCCGATAGTCAGATGTTGAGCCGTTCCACACAACTTTTCCGTGGTCAAGTTCGATGATGCGATCGGCGATTGCGAGAGCATCTTCAACATCGTGAGTGACAAGGATTCGATAGCCCGCGAAACTTGCTAAGACTTCACGGAAATCTTCACGCACGAGTTGACGTGTAGATGTATCAAGACCCGACATGGGCTCATCGAGTAAGAGAACTTTAGGTTGGGTGATTAAAGCACGCGTGATCGCGACCCGTTGGGCCTGGCCGCCACTCAATTCTCGGGGCTGTCGTTCGAGTAAGCCGGAAAGGCCAAATTGACTGATCAATGGTTCGGCTTGGGCTGCAGCAATGGATTGTTTGATCTTTCGGGCGCGAAGTCCGAAAACAATGTTCTCCAAAACATTCATCGTTTCGAAAAGGAGTCCACCCTGGAAAACTATTCCGACATTTCGTTGTGTGGGTTCAAGGAAAGCTTCTGTCGTCGCATCATCGAATGTTTCGCCGTTGAGCACCACCATTCCTGATGTAACGGGCAGCAAGCCAGCAATGGCGTGAAGGAAAGTTGATTTACCCGAGCCATTGGGCCCCATGATTGCGACAACTTCGCCCTCGTTGAATGAGAGATTGACGTCGAGAGTAAAGGTGCCACGCGACAATGTGAATCGGGTATCAAGAGTCATAACGGAAGGCCTTGTTCGGTGCGACCAAGCCAACGGTCGCGAAGAGCAATCAAAATCGAGAACGCAATCGCGATCATCAGAAGCGAAAGAATCAGGGCCGACTCGGGGTTTGAATCGAGAGCCGCATACGTGGCAAGTGGCATTGTCTGAGTAGTGCCGGGCAAGTTGCCGGCAAAGGTAATGGTGGCGCCAAATTCTCCAAGTGCTCGTGCCCATGCCAGTACTAGACCAGCAAAGAGACTTGGTTTAATACTGGGCAAGGTGACACGACGAAAGACATACCAACGAGAACCACCAAGGGTTCGTGCCACATCTTCAAATCGCGTATCCAACTGTCGTAAAGCTGCCTCGACGGTGAGAACGAGAAAGGGCATCGCGACAAAACATTGCGCCATGACGACAGCGGTTGTTGTGAAAGGCAGACGAATTCCGAACCAACTATCGAGGTATTGGCCGATGAGCCCTCGTCTTCCGAATGTGAAAAGCAGCGCGATGCCACCGATCACTGGAGGAAGAACCATTGAAAGAGTCATGAGGGCTCGAATGAATCGACGGCCCCGAAAGTCAACTCGCGCTAACAGCCATGCAAGTGGAACTCCGAAGACGAAACAAACAATTGAAGTAATCAATGAGGTCTGAACTGACAACCACAATGCGTCGCGAATCTCTCGACGGGTCACGATGTCTGTGAATTTGCTCCAGGGAGTGCGCCATAAGAGGCCAATGAAGGGTGAAAGAAAGAATGCAACTGCAATTGATGCAATCAGAATGATTTGCCAAGGAAGTTTCTGGCGATGCCGACGCACTTGACTCATAGAAGACCAAATCCGTGTTGAGAGAGAATCGCCCGACCGTCTGGTGACAACAAGAAATCAATGAAACCGCGAGCGAGTTCTTTGTTATCTGAGGTGCTGATGATTCCGATCGGATACTCCGCCAAGATGTTGAAATCTGATGGGATCTCAACACCATCCACTTCGCCGTCGGCCGCTACGACTTCAGAGTGATACACAATTCCGGCATCGGCTTCGCCGCCAGCAACCTTGAGCATGATGCTCTTGACATTATTCTCAAAAGAATCAGGAGCAATCGTGATACCGGCTTTCTTAAATACTTCGGTGGTGTAACGGCCGATAGGTACATCGGGATTTGTTGTGATGAAAATGAGATCAGAGTTCGTGAGATCTTGCAACGACAAGATGTTGAGGGGATTGCCTTTTTCGACGACGATTTCGAGATAGTTGGTTGCGAAGATAATTGGTGGTGTGTCAAGAAGTTCTTCTGATTCAACCTTGTCCATATTCGCGATATCAGCAGAAGCGAAGATGTCAGCGGGTGCGCCTTCTTCAACAAAGCGAGCGAGGTCGGATGATGCTCCCAAGTTGAACTGAACGTTAACTCCGGGATGAGCTTTTTCAAAGGCAAGACCGGCGAGCTCGAAGGGCGTTGCTAGTGACGAAGCTGCGTAGACATTGAGCGTCGTAGTCTCTTGGGTGTTCGAATCCGATGTGCAGGCGGTGAAGAAGGCGATCGGTGCAAGGACAACGGCGAAAGCACGACGACCAAACATGGGGTCACGATATCTGCCGATTGCAGAATTAGTCAATTATTGACTAATTCTGCGTTTGTCTTGTTACTGACCCGAAAAAATTGACCTGATGAGGGGTTCAAAATACTCGAGTGACTCGCTTTTGTACTCCGGATCAAAGGCCACCTGGTCGTACTTCGCGCAAAATTCTTCGGTATATGCGTAATGCGGATTTTCAACAAATGCATCGCGTGTGTTGCGATCAAGACCAATGTGATGCCAGAAGTAGTAGCCCTGGAAAATTCCGTGGTGTTCAACCATCCAGTGATTGGCTTCACTGACGAATGGCTTCACAATTGCCGCAGCGATTGC
>JBEDJE010000088.1:0-4861 GCA_041172985.1 Actinomycetota bacterium | reverse complement strand
TTGGTCACGAAAAGATCGTCGCCAACAAGTTGAACTTTGTTGCCGAGTTCTTTGGTGAGAGCGCTCCAGCCGTCCCAATCATCTTCGGCCATTCCGTCTTCGATCGACACGATGGGGTAGGTATTCACCAGGCGCGCCCAGTATGCGACAAGTTCATCGCTTGACAAGACTTTGCCTTCGCCGGCCAAGTGGTAGCGCCCATCTTTGTACAGTTCGCTCATCGCTGGATCGAGAGCAATTGCAATGTCGGTACCAGGAGTGAAGCCAGACGCAGTAATTGCTTCAACCAAAATCTTGATGGCATCTTCATTGGTTGACAAGTTGGGTGCAAAGCCACCTTCGTCGCCAACTGCGGTTGACAAACTCTTGCCGTGCAAAATCTTTTTGAGTTGGTGGTACGTCTCGGCGCCCCAACGAAGTGCTTCGCGAAAGCTAGGTGCACCAACTGGCATGATCATGAACTCTTGAAGGTCGATGGTGTTGTCGGCGTGAGCACCACCATTGATGACGTTCATCATCGGGACAGGGAGTACATGCGAGTTGGGGCCACCGACATAACGCCACAACGGAAGGCCGAGTGAATTTGCGGCTGCTTTGGCAACCGCCAAACTTGTACCCAAAATTGCATTGGCGCCAAGGCGGGCCTTGTTGGGTGTGTCATCAAGATCTTTGAGCACGATGTCAACCATGCGCTGTTCAAGAGCATCGCAACCAACGAGTGCACTTTCGATTTCGCCGTTGACAAAACCGACTGCGGTGAGAACGCCTTTGCCGCCATAGCGACGACCGCCATCACGTAGTTCAGCAGCTTCATGTTCACCGGTGCTTGCACCTGACGGGACCATGGCGCGGCCTCGTGCACCTGAATCGAGTTCGACCTCTACTTCAACTGTGGGATTGCCGCGAGAGTCGAGAACTTCTCGTCCAAAAATGCTGATGATTTCGGTCATGCCCACAAACTAGTGAAGCCAAGCCCCAAACTCATCAGGCGTCAGTGTGTCGTTCAGCATTTTGTCGGTGAATATTGCTGACTTTTCGTAAGGCGACCTCGGGATCAACCCCGCGGCGGCGGCATTCACCCACAACTTCTAACAAATGCATTCCGAGATCGGCGATATCGCCAAGTTCTTGTGGACCGTGACTGGGTAGTTCTAGGGGGATGCCAGCTTTGGCAGCCCGCTTCAGAATTGCCGAGGCATAGGCCAACGAACCGCTTGCTTGAACGATGCCATCGAATGGTCCGTCGGCGATTCCCTTGGCAGCTTTCTCAGCCTTTTTGATCTCGTCCCATGACTTCACGAGAGCCTCTGTTCCGACTGCAGAGTTCTCAGTTGGTGCAAACACATGCGGATGGCGTCGAACCAATTTGTCATGGATGCCACGAGCGACATCGCCCATGGTGAATCGACCTTCTTGTTCGGCGATCGCGGCATGAAATTCAATTTGGTACAGCAAGTCGCCGAGCTCTTCAATCAAATGCTCATCGGTTTGAGCGTCATCAACGTTTAGGGCAGCAATTGCATCAACAACTTCGTACGTCTCTTCCAACAAATAAGTTGTGAGAGTTTGATGAGTTTGTTCACGGTCCCATGGGCATTCGCGGCGCAGTGTGCGTGCCAGTTCGTGAAATGCGACGAGTTCTCGTCCGACTGGCGCGCGTAACTCTGGAATATAAATTGAAGTCAAATGATCGGCTTCAATGCTGTGATCAAGTTCGCTCCAGGGAACAGTCATCACTACTTCATCGGGTAAACCAAGATGGTGCAAGATAATGACGGGCATATCGTCATTGCTCAAACTGTCGCTATCTTCGGCAGCGAGTTTGATATCTGACAAAACCCAGTTGGCATGGCAGTGTGCGACGAGAAGCGGACCAACCAAGCCGGCTGCGGCCGTAGCAAATTGATGACCGTCAATGAGGCGCACGCTGTTTTCGACAGGATCGATTCCGAGACGGGCCCATGCAATTTCTAAAAAGCCCATTGCTGGATTGATGACGCATTCAATTCGGTCATCATTTTTTAGTATCCGCACCGTACGTTCAAGAATTAATGGTGAACCCGGAACTGCATACAAAATTTCGCCATGTTGGATTGCGGCGGCGATCAGGTCTTCGGCGATACCGAGGTATACGTCGTCAAATGTTCCGGCCGTCTCGTAGCGCTGATCAAAAGTAATTGCATCAACAACTAAGTGTGCGCTCGGATGTTGAGCGGTTCGTAGGTAGCGATGTTGATGTGCAGCAATGCGTTGACGCGTGTGATCGGTGATGTACTCATCGGCCGATGGACCAAGCCCGATGATTTCAATGCGGGGCTTGTTGGATTGGGGCATCAGCCGACAGGGACGATGCTGAGAGTCGTGGGATCCCAGCGACCGTATTCGGGGCTCACCCAAACCTTGGCGGAGCTAAGAACTGAGCGGCCGGCCTCGATTGCACCATTGCCAGAAATGAGTACGGCAACATCGTCGGCAACTTCGTCAAACGGACGAACAAGCAAGACGACCCAGCCAACTGTTGGGATCTCAAAGGCAGGAGTTGCTTCGCCAACTTTGGCATCGGTGAGAGCAGTTAAGAATTCGGCAGTGACTTGACTTTCAAACGTGGCCTGCTCGAGGCATCCGCTTCCAGAAGTCTGGTCTTGCAAAGCACCGCCGTTGGTTGCTGAGGAGTCAATGGATACTTCTTGGGCGATTGTTGCGAAATCTTCACCTGCATTAATTCGGGCCGTGACCGCGTCAATTTCTTCTTGTGTTGCCACCAAAATTGCTCGTAAGCACACGGCACCAGATTGGGTGCTTCGGTCTTCGTATAACGCCTTGAGATCATCAGAGTTGACTTCAAATTCTCGGTTGGCAACCGATTGAGAAGCGCTGGCGAGAACATAAAAGTCTTGGACGACTTGCGCGGCGTCGTTAAAGCCAGCCTCGGCTTGTAGTGCAGTAAGTGCTGCGTTGCGGTCTTCGTCGGTGATTGAAATGCCGGCTTCGTCAAGTGCTGCGATCACTGCTTGGGTTGAGATCCAGTTCTGCACGATGCCCTGAGCGACTGTGATATCAAGATTGCCACTCGTCAAAAAAGCCTCGGGCACAGCGGCGGCGTATCCGAGGAGAAGATCATCGAACTCACTATTTGAAAGCGACTCGCCATTGAATCGGGCGGCGTCTTTAGTGACAGACGAGCACGATGTTGCTGTCGTCAGCACCGTGAGGGCGAGAACGGAAAGTGAGATAAGTCGGCGAGGAGTAAGCACGATCATCAAAACTACTCTGCGGGCTGGGCAGGAAAGAGTTCGCGCAAGAAATTGACTAAGAAGAAAGCTGGTTCTTGGCCACGGGGGATGGGGACGACCAATTGCCTGACTGCTTCTTTGTGGAGCGCCTCTCGTGAAAGCCGACGCAGGCGAGCGGTTTCGCTGACTTTGAGGTCGATTGGTCCGAGCCGCGCCTGGTGGCTTGCAATATTGAGTTCATTGAGGCCAAGGCGATGACACTCGGCGCGAAGCAGGCCAACTGACAAAAGTGTTTCGGCTGGAGTAGGAACTGGGCCGTAGCGGTCGATCCATTCGTTGCGAATGTCGTCGACTTCTTCGGGCTTCGTCACGAGCGCGAGTCGGCGGTATGCCTCGAGGCGTAGCTCTTCTTTGGTGACGTAATCTTTGGGCAAGAAAGCGTCAGTAGGTACATCGATACGAATTTCAGAAGGTTGGCTGATGGGCTCACCCTTCATTTCGCCAACTGCTTCAGTCACCATCTGGCAATAAAGGTCGTAACCCACTGCGGCGATATGTCCACTTTGCGACTCGCCAAGCAGGTTTCCAGCACCGCGGATTTCGAGGTCACGCATCGCAATCTTGAAGCCGCTTCCAAGTTCGGTGGACTCGCCAATTGTGCGCAAACGTTCGTAGGCATCTTCGGTGAGCACTTTGTCCTTTGGATAAAACAGATAGGCATAGGCGCGTTGTCCACTTCGGCCGACACGGCCGCGAAGTTGATGCATTTGCCCAAGTCCCAAAAGGTCAGATCGTTCAACGACCAAAGTGTTCACCGTCGGCATGTCGATTCCGCTTTCGATGATGGTGGTGCAAACGAGCACGTCAAAGTTGCCTTCCCAAAAATCGACGACGACTTGTTCGAGAGTTCCTTCATCCATTTGACCATGGGCAATAGCAATGCGTGCTTCGGGAACAAGTTCGCGCAGTCGCTCGGCGCATTCTTCAATTGATTGCACGCGATTGTGTACCCAAAAAACTTGGCCTTCGCGGAGTAGTTCGCGCCGAATTGACTCAACAGCGACGCGTTCGTCATATTCGCCGACGAAAGTAAGAATCGGCTGGCGATCGGCTGGGGGAGTTTGCAACAGGCTGAGGTCACGAATGCCGACCAAACTCATTTCGAGTGTTCGAGGAATCGGTGTGGCGGTAAGAGTTAGTACATCAACATCGGCTTTGAGATGTTTCATGGTCTCTTTGTGTTGCACTCCAAAGCGTTGTTCTTCGTCAACGATTAAAAGTCCGAGATTCTTGAACTTGACATTGTTTGATAAGAGACGATGGGTCCCAATCACGCAATCAACATCACCAGATTCAAGACCTTTGATGACTTTTGTTGCCTCGGCGTTGGTGAGAAAACGTGACAGGACTTCGACACGAATGGGGTAGCCCGCAAAGCGATCTGAAAAAGTGTTGCCGTGTTGAGAAGCAAGCAAAGTTGTTGGTACTAATACTGCGACGTGCATTCCGTCTTGAATTGCCTTGAAGGCAGCACGAATTGCGACTTCAGTTTTGCCGAAACCGACATCGCCACAAACCAAACGATCCATGGGGAACGGTCGTTCCATATCGGCCTTGGTGTCATCAAT
>JBEDJE010000087.1:2701-7583 GCA_041172985.1 Actinomycetota bacterium | reverse complement strand
GCGGGTAATCCGGCCGAAACCGCGAATGTCATTGCTCAAGCACCGGTCGGTTTTGAGGTGTACAGCGGAGACGACGGATTGACTCTGCCGTTGATGGCTGTTGGTGCGGTGGGCGTTATCGGAGTCGCCACACACTGGTCAGCTGCCGATCATCAACGCATGTTTGATTGCTGGGAAGCCGGAGACACTGCGGGTGCAATCGCAATTAACCAGTCATTGCTCGAAAGCTTCTCGTACGAAACTGGTGATGAGTCGCCGAACCCGATCCCGAGCAAGGTCATGATGAACCTACTTGGGCTCAATGTGGGTCAATGTCGTTTGCCGATGGGTTCGCCAGCAGACTTCGTCGCCGAAAAGGCCAAAACTGTTTTGGCTAACTTGCAAGCGTCTCGTCAGAGAGTTTCCTGATGGCCGCTCCGGTCCGCGTGGCCTTTCTAGGAGGCCTTGGCGAGATCGGTCGCAACTGCATGGTCATCGAACAAGATGACAAGTTGTTATTGATCGACTGCGGTTTGATGTTCCCTGATGCCGATATGCACGGCATCGATTTAGTTCTTCCCGACTTTACGTGGCTACGTGAAAATGCCGATCGCGTTGTTGCCTGCGTGGCAACGCATGGTCACGAAGACCATGTTGGGGGATTGCAGTATTTGCTTCGCGACCTGAGTTTTCCGGTCTACGGCTCGGACGTCACCCTTGGTCTCGCAAAGAATCGCATTGAAGAAGCAGGACTTCTCGGTAAAACCGAACTCATTGTTGTTCGCGATGGCGAACGGCGAATGATCGGCCCGTTTGATGTTGAATTCATTCCGGTTACGCACTCGGTGCCACACGCATTTGCCATTGCGGTGCACACGCCGCAAGGAGTCATCCTTCATTCGGGTGACTTCAAATTAGATCTGACACCGGTTGATGGTCGTCGCACCGATTTAGCACGTATCGGCGCAATCGCTTCAAATGAAGGAATTCGTTTGTTGTTGTGCGATTCAACGAACGCCGAAGAACATGGCCACGCACCTAGTGAAACATCAATTAGCGGAGTGCTGTGGTCGTTGTTTCACGAACATCGCGATCGTCGAATCATTACGGCAAGCTTCGCGAGTCATATCCATCGCATTCAACAGATCATTGATGCCGCTGTTGACACGGGTCGCAAAGTTGCAACGATGGGTCGATCAATGCAAAAGAATGTGCGCATGGCGCGCGATCTTGGCGTTTTACGAGTCCCCGATGACACTCTGATTGATATTGAGCAAGCCGATGACTACCCGCCGAGCAAGGTATGCATCATCTCGACAGGTAGCCAAGGCGAACCGATGTCGGCGCTGTCGTTGATGGCGCGCGGCGATAGCAAGTGGCTCAAAGTCGGAGAGCACGACGCCGTCATTTTGTCGAGTCACGCGATTCCCGGAAACGAAACCAATGTCACTCGCGTGATTGATGGCTTGTTGCGCCTCGGAGCCGAAGTCATCCATTCGGGAATCGCCGATGTTCACGCGACCGGGCACGCTCAAGCTGATGAACTGAAAACGTATCTGTCAATCGTCAAGCCTGAATTCTTTGTTCCGGTGCACGGCGAGTACCGACACCTCGTTGCTCATGCGAAGCTCGGTATCTTGATGGGTGTCGCCAAAGACAACGTTCTGTTATGCGAAGACGGCGATGTCGTTGAACTATCTGACGAGGGTCTCGACCACGCCGATCGAATTCCGGCTGGGTACCTCTATGTTGACGGGATCGTGGGAGACGTTGGCCAAGGAGTTTTGCGCGACCGTAAAGTGTTGGCCGAAGAAGGTGTCGTCGTTGTCGTCGTGACAGTCGATATTGGTTCGGGCAAAGTACTCACCGGGCCCGAGATCATTACGCGTGGTTGGGTGTATGCACCCGAGGCCGAAGATTTGCTAGACGAAGCGTGCGATGTCGTGGCAGCGGCGGTCGAAAAGGCACTCGCTGAAGGTGTACGTAGCCCAGAGGCTCTGGAAAAAGATGTGCGACGAGCTGCTGGTCGTTTTGTGAATGAACGCACGAAGCGTCGACCGATGATCGTGCCTGTTGTGATGGAGGCGTAGTTGTTGCGTCGAATTGGTGCGGTTGTTGCTCTGTGGAGCGTGTTGTTCATTGGTTCATCATGTGGAGACAGTTCTGCCTCATCAGATACCGCAGGCTTACGCCTTGATCTGATTGATGAAGCACTCGATGCAGTTGAACAAGAAGCTGGAAGCGACTTGAGATTCTTTGAGATCAATGCGACGACTGAACTCATCAATGTTTTTGCGGCCACCGATCTTGACGGAACGCCTAATGCCGACGGTCTGCCTGACGCGGTCGTGCGTTATGTGTTCACCCAAAAAGATGGATTAGAGACTGCTCCCGATGCTGTCGGCGCCAATGGACCGACATTTATGCGATCGGCGCTCGATTACGACCCAGCCACGATTTTGATCAAAGTTTTGAATGAATTGCCAGATTCAACGCCACAGATGTTCGTGTTGACCGCGGCAGGAACGGCTCAGAACTCATCGGGGACAGTTCAATATCGATTGCTGATGCAATCGACTCAAGGCGGACAGATGTCGGTTGTGTTGACGAACCGAGGCGAAATCGTCGGAACTGACGCCGAATAATCGTTTTAGCTCATATTCGGTGTGAGTAATTCAGGGGTATGCCCGAACGCATGCGCGCCCCATTGCTAGCGTTCGGGGTGATGGCCGCTAAGAAACCCGCAGGTAAAAAGCCTGCATCACGTACAAAATCTGCTTCAGAAGCTGAAGTCAGCAAGCCAACGAAGCGTGAACCGCGGTCGGGCGAAGTACGTCAAGCCATTGAGGGACGCCAAAGCGAGTTCTCGGCTATCGCGTTTATCTTGCTTGGCATCATCGTGGGACTCGCGGTCTATCTGCGTTTGGCGGGACCGGTAGGTCGTGGAACAGATACCGCCTTGGGTTGCCTGTTGGGTCTTGGTCGTTACGCCTTGCCGCCGATTTTTGTCGCCATTGGCATCGCCCATCTTCGCGCTGACGAGGCTCCGAATCGGATGAAGCTCGCCCTCGGATGGGGCGGTGTCGTTCTCGCCATTTTGGGAATCCTGCACGTCACCAAAGGTCCTGATGCTTTTACGGGTGTTGATGCACTCGGAGGAGCGGGCGGCTGGTTCGGTGCTTTGCTCGGACAAACTCTTGGCTCGGCACTGGGCTCAATCGCCGCAGTTCTGATTTTGGTTGCGATTGGTCTTGGTTGCAGTTTGCTCATCACTTCGCTGAGCCTGAAAGATGCCGCGACCAAAGTTGGCGAATTCTCAGTCAAGATTTTTGGAGGTGCGTCGTCGCGCATGCGATCGGCTGCAGAGAACTTGAGCACATTGTCGTCTGAAAAACAAGATGATCAAAGTGATGAAGAGATCTACGACAACGAGGCCGATCCGACGCCACCCATGTTCGTTGTTGAACCCGAAGATCGACGTGTTCCCGAGGTGGTCGAAGAAGAACCCGAAGCCCCCAAGCCAGAACGCAAGAAGCCGGCCCCAGAAGTTGTCGTTGATGAACCTCACATTCAAGGACAACTAGATACTGGTCCAGCGCCTAAGAAGGGCTCATGGAAATTGCCACCGGCTTCTTACCTGGTGCGTAGTAGTAAGCAAGCCATCGATCAGGCCGAGGTTGATCAGCGCGGAAGAGATTTAGAAGAAGCGCTACAGGCACATGGTGTAGACGTTCGTTTGGTCGATAAGACAGTCGGTCCAACCGTCACGCGCTTTGAACTTGAACTTGGATCAGGTGTCAAGGTTGCACGCGTGACCAGTCTGCAAAAAGACATTGCGTACGCGATGGCAGCTACTGATGTGCGAATTTTGGCGCCGATTCCTGGCAAGTCGGCAATTGGTATTGAGGTTCCTAATAAGACACGTCAACTGGTTTCACTCGGTGACCTCATGGCTTCAAATGAAGCGAAAGTTGCGAATCATCCACTTGATGTAGCCATGGGTAAAGACATTGCCGGTCGTTCGGTTTTCTTGAACTTGGCAACGACACCTCACCTACTAATTGCTGGCGCAACGGGCGCCGGTAAGTCAAGTGGTATTAACTGCATCATCACATCAATCTTGATGCGCGCCACGCCCGACCAAGTGAAATTGATTTTGATTGACCCGAAGCAAGTTGAAATGGGTCAATACGCGCGTCTGCCGCATTTGCTCACTCAGCCTGTGACGAATCCGAAGAAAGCAGCAAATGCCTTGGCCTGGGCTGTGAAAGAAATGGAAAAGCGTTATGACTTGCTTTTCGAAATGGGCTATCGCGATATCACTGGTTTTAACGCGGCTTTTGACCGAGGCGAGATCAAGGCCGAGATCGGTTCTGAACGCGAGTTTGAACGTATGCACTACATCGTGGTTGTGGTTGACGAGTTAAACGACCTGATGATGGTTGCGGCGCGCGATGTTGAAGAAAGCATCACGCGCATTGCTCAAAAAGCACGTGCAGTCGGTATTCACCTCATCGTTGCGACACAGCGTCCGTCGGTCAACGTGATCACGGGCGTTATTAAGGCCAACGTTCCAGCGCGAGCAGCGTTTGCGGTGTCGTCACAGATGGACAGCCGAGTCATCCTCGACCAGATCGGTGCCGAGAAGTTAGTCGGTAAAGGCGACATGTTGTTGTTGCCCGGTAACTCGTCGGTGGCTCAACGAATTCAAGGTTGCTGGGTAGATGAAGAAGAAGTCCGCAAAGTAGTTGCGTTCTGGCGCGATCAAGCCCCGACAGTGCAGTACGTCAGTGGCGTTGAAGGCGAAGAAGCCCCGTCGGGCGGTAGCGGTGGTCAATCCATTACCGATGGTGTTGGTAACGACGACAGCGATGAAGCATTGTTGAAACGAGCAATGGAATTG
>JBEDJE010000087.1:0-2665 GCA_041172985.1 Actinomycetota bacterium | reverse complement strand
ACATCAATGTTGCAGCGCAAGCTTGGCGTGGGCTTTGCCCGAGCCGGCCGATTGATGGACTTACTCGAACAAAATGGCATCGTCGGACCGAGTATTGGCAGCAAAGCCCGCGAAGTACTGATGACAGTCGAAGAGTTCGAAGCGCTTTAGTCTCCGTATTAGTGGGCTCTGAGTCCGTTGATTAGCATGAACTCATCAAGGCCTAGTTGGGCATGAACGGGGGAGTGTCATGGAACTCATTGAAGTCGCATCTGGTTTGAAGTTTCCCGAAGGTCCCATCGCAATGCGCGATGGCAGTGTGATCTTGGTTGAAATGTTCGGTCCGCGAATTACTCGTGTGCACCCTGATGGTTCAAAAGAAACAGTCGCCGAAATTAAGGGTGGACCAAACGGCGCGGCCATTGGTCCCGACGGTGCTTTGTACTTGTGTAATAACGGTGGTTGCTTCACTGAAATTGATTTTGGCGGACTGTGTTTCCCCGGACCGTTTGACAAGTCAAAGTACAGCGGTGGTCGCATTCAACGCGTCGACATCACAACAGGTGTCGTGACCGATTTGTACACCGAATGTGATGGACGTCCGCTTCGGGCGCCAAACGACTTGGTGTTTGACAACAATGGTGGTTTCTATTTCACTGATCACGGTATTCGCGACCTCGAGGCGCGCACCTCTGATTTCACGGCGATCTATTACGCCAAGGCCGATGGTTCGTCGATTCGTGAGATCGAATTCCCCGTTGAAGGTCCGAATGGGATTGGTCTGTCGCCTGATGGCAAGAAGATCTATTGGGCCGAGACTCATACCGGTCGCGTGTTCCAACGTGACATCGTCGAGCCCGGTGTGCTTGCGCCATCAATGCCCGGAGATTCAAGCGTCGTTTTGTACGGACTTCCTGGTTATCAATTGCTCGACTCGCTCGGGGTTGACGGATCGGGCAATGTCTGTGTAGCGACGCTCGTGAATGGTGGTATCACTGTCATTTCACCTTCGGGTGAGATTCTTGAGCATGTTGCGACTGGCGACATGTTGACAACCAATATCTGCTTTGCGGCCGACGGAAGCGACACGGCCTATATCACTTTGTCTGGAACGGGCCGATTGATGAAGACCAAGTGGACCTACGGTGGGCTCAAGTTGGCCTATTCGGCTTGACGAGAACCTGAGCAGGTAGCCTCGGAGATCGTGACGAATCAAGGAAAGCGCTTCTACGTAGAAACTCTTGGTTGTCCCAAAAATCAGGTTGACTCTGACAAATTGATCGGCACTTTGTTGGCCGACGGTATGCAAGCAACCGACTCGGCTGAAGACGCCGACTTGGTCGTCGTGAACACCTGTGCATTCATTGACGAAGCTCGTCGCGAGTCGATTGACACGATCCTTTCGCTTGATGAGCAACGCAAGAAGTCGTCACGCTTGGTCGTGACTGGCTGTATGGCCGAACGTTACGGACAAGAACTCGCTGATGAATTGCCCGAAGTTGACTTGGTTGCAGGGTTTGGAATTCCAGTTCATACACCTGCTCCGAAGAAACTGATTCCGGTCGGTTCGGCACCGGTGCCAACTCTCGATCTCTTGAACTTGCCTCGCCCCAAGAGTTCGTCGCCGTGGGCGTACATCAAAATCGCCGAAGGCTGCGATCGCACGTGTGGCTTTTGTGCGATTCCTTCGTTCCGTGGTCCGCAACGTAGTCGTGACGTGCGGTCAATCCTCGATGAAGTTGAACAACTACAGGCTCGCGAAATTGTCCTGATCGCTCAAGACTTAGCGAGTTACGGAAAAGATCGTCCCGACGAATTAGGTGCCGGCAGCATTGTTCCGCTGGTGCGTCAAGTGTCGGCAATGGTTGATCGGACTCGCTTGTTGTATCTCTATCCGAGCGACTTGAGTGACGACCTGATTGATGCCATTTGCGATTCGGGTGTGCCGTATTTCGACTTGTCGTTGCAGCACGTGAGCAAGCCCTTGTTGCGGCGTATGCGACGTTGGGGAGACGGTCAACGTTTCTTAGACGTTTCTTAGATCGCATTGCCGATATTCGTCGTCGTGAACCCGATGCCGCGTTCCGGAGCAATTTCATTGTGGGGTATCCCGGTGAAACCGAAGAAGACCACGACCAGTTGCTTGATTTCGTAGAGCAGGCTCAACTTGACTGGTGTGGATTCTTTGCCTATTCGTCCGAAGACGGCACATACGCCAAAGATCTTGATGGTCAGGTGCCCGAAGGTCTGATGCGTGAGCGTTTATCTGAACTCAGCGAAATGCAAGACAACATCACGTCTCGCCGTCGTGATGATTTGGTGGGGCGAACGATCAATGTTCTCGTTGACGAAGAGGGTGTGGCTCGTAGTCACCGTGAAGCTCCCGAAATCGACGGCATCATTGAGGTTCCTGGTTCGCTCAAGGTTGGACAGTTTTACGATGTCACGGTGACGTCGGCCATGGGTCCAGATCTCGTCGCCGAATAGTCACACAACCGAAATATCGTTGAGCGAGGGCTCGGTGTGGCAGGCTTACAGGGTGCCTGTTGACCCTAATGCCATTGCTACTTGGGCAAATGCAGTAACAGTCGGGCGAATTCTTGTTTCGCCTTTGATGTTTGTGGTGATTCCTGATTACCCGGGTGGCTCGTGGGTCGCGTTCGTCTTGTGGTTCGTGCTGTGCTCA
>JBEDJE010000086.1:0-4902 GCA_041172985.1 Actinomycetota bacterium | reverse complement strand
CGAGACCCCACACCACACTGTCAAGCTTGAATTCTTGACAAACTTGTTGAGCGATTTCGCTGATGAGTGGCTGTGTCGCGCGTAGAGCCTCAGTATCTAGTTCAGTCATCGGCTCATCCGTTCGATTCTGGTGGTGTTCAAGCCATCAGGCTAGGTCTCTGAATTTGTGGCTGCTCGCGCCAAAATGTTGACCAAAAGAACACCCCAAGTACCGAGCCCACCTCATAGCCTGACGCCCGTGGTGCCTGAACGTTTTGCCCCTGTGCTCGCCGAGTTATCTGATGTCAGCGCGCTCTTTCGAGCCGCGGGCAAACGGTTGTATCTCGTGGGCGGAACGGTTCGCGACCTGTTGGGTGGTTATGCGAGCGACCAAATCGACTTTGATGCGACAACTAATGCTCGGCCCGACGAGACCAAGAAGTTGCTCAGTGGCTGGGCCGATGCGGTGTGGACCCAGGGCGAAAAGTTCGGGACCATTGGCGCACGTAAGGGCGAGCGGGTCTACGAAATCACAACGCATCGCGCCGAGGCATATCACCCCGACACTCGCAAACCCGATGTCGAGTATGCCGACGAGATTGAAGTTGATTTGTCCCGACGCGATTTCACAATCAACGCGATGGCCCTTGAACTCACGAGCGATACGCCCACTTTGGTTGATCCGTTCAATGGTGCTGGCGACTTGATGACACGGACTCTGCGCACACCCCTCGATCCCGATATCAGTTTCAGCGATGACCCGTTGCGCATGATTCGAGCGGCCCGGTTTATTGCGCGCTTTGACATGACGCCGGTGCCCGAACTTGTTGAGGCAGTGCGGCAGTTCAAGGATCGCCTCGAGATTGTTTCGGCCGAGCGTGTACGTGATGAACTCAACAAACTCATTGTTGTTGATTCACCAACTGCCGGCCTGTGGTTTTTAGTTGATACCGGACTTGCCGACAAATTCTTGCCAGAACTTCCAGCAATGCGTTTAGAAAACGATCCGATTCATCGTCATAAAGATGTACTGACACACACGCTTGCAGTTATTGAAAATGTGCGCCCTGATGCACATGACGATTTTGATTTTCGCATCACGCGATTGTCGGCATTGTTTCACGACGTTGGTAAACCAGCGACGCGAGGATTCCAAGAAGGTAAGGGCACAACGTTTCACATGCACGATGTGAAAGGCGCAAAAATGACGAAAAAGCGCCTGATTGCTTTACGTTTTCCTAATGAAGATGTTGAAGCGATTACCGAACTTGTGCGATTGCATTTACGTTTTCACACGTATGAAATGGGTTGGACCGATTCGGCAGTGCGTCGTTACGTCAATGATGCCGGCCCATTGTTGACCGAGTTAAACGTTTTGACTCGTTGCGATTGCACAACACGCAACGAAAGAAAAGCCGCGCGACTAGCGCGACGTATGGACGAACTCGAAGAACGCATCGTTGAGCTCACGGCTAAAGAAGAACTAAAAGCGATGCGCCCCGAGTTAGACGGTCTCGCAGTTATGCAGCAACTTGATGTCCCTGCGGGCCCGATTGTCGGACGGGCCCTGAAGTTCATGCTCGAGATTCGTCTTGAAGAAGGACTTGTTGGTGACGAAGAGATTCGTCGCCGGCTGGACGCTTGGTGGGCGACGCAACCCAAGTCGAATTAGTTCACAGCCACACGTTCACGGAGTAGCCTTGAGACAATGACAAAATCTCGCGAATCCTTCGGAACAGGATCACTGCGGGGTATGTCGTCGCTTCGATCGGGTCTGGTTGATCACCGTATGGCTCGACGCCACCTCATTAATGAGTATCACCGCGGCCGTTTGGGTCGTGAAGAAGTATGTGATGCGCACCCCGAACTCATGCGGGCAGCCCGCGGAATCGGCAAGCAGACCGAAACTAAGTGTCCTATTTGTGAGGTCGCCAATGTTGTCCTCGTGACGTATCTCTTTGGTCCACGTTTGCAGGCTCACGGCAAGGTCATCACCGACAACAAGGAACTTGCCGAATTCCATCGTCGCCCCGACGAATTCACGGCCTATGTCGTTGAAGCATGTTGTGGCTGTAAGTGGCATCATTTGGTGCGAGTACTTCCTATCGGCGGGCAACGTAGTGATCGGAGAGTGGGCTAACACCATGTTGAAACTCGGGTCAGGTGGACGCAAAAAATCGCGTCGCAGCAGTTGGTTGCCGTATGAAGCCAGTCGTCGTTTGCAACGAGACGCCATTACGGGCCTCTCCTTGGTTTTCGTGAGTTGTTTAGGTCTCTTACTGTTTGGCTCGGTCACTAACGACTTTTCGGTGAAGTTCGTCGACGGTCTACCCCAGTTGAGCGATGGCACGCCGTGTCAGTTATTGCAGGTTTATCCCTACGACGACCCGACGGCCCCCACTCGAGCCATGGTCGATTGCGGCGATCAGGCCGGAATCGGCGTGGCCGGGGTGATGCAACACCTCTTTATTGCCTTGGCGGCAGTTGGCGTGCTTTTGTTGCTCAGCGCAGTTTTTGCTCTGGTCTTGGCCTCGCGAATGCCCCGAGAATCCCTGGCAATACCCGTATGTGTCGCCACCATGGTCATCGGCATTATTTCAGTGTGGTGGGGTCTCAAAGGTGGGGCACCAGGTCTGGCGTTCCAGGGATTTCGACCCTCGGCGGTCACGGGATACCTGCGTGAGGGCGGTTCGGTGACGACTCGCGATGGCGCAGTGTCATGGGGAGTCGGCCTGTTGGCGGCCTCTTTTGTGCGTCTGACCCGCCCCTAATCACTCAATAACGCTCGGCGACTCAACAAACTCAACAATATTGGCCGACTGTGCGACACCCCTCTGCCACAGTCATCCCCGTGAGGTTCTGCTTTTACCCCGATACACTTCCCGAGTCAGTACATACCCTGCCCCAAGCAGGGGCCCCGATGTCGGATAGGCCGACACCGTGACCGAAGGGAGTTACACGCTTATGATGCGTGCTTACGAATTAATGATCATTATCGACGGCTCACTTGATGATGTCGTCGCCCAACAGTGGATTGCCAATGTCTCTAAGGGCATTGCCGACGCTGGTGGAAACGTCCACGGGAAAGTTGATTTCTGGGGCAAGCGCCGTTTGGCCTACCCGATCAACAAAAAAGAAGATGGCTACTACGCCATTCTCAACGTTGTCGCTCCCGGCGGCGCACTTGACGAACTCGAGCGATCAATGCGTATCGCCGACGATGTCCTTCGCCACAAGTTGATGCGTCTTCCCGACGCCGAAGCGGCCCGTCGCGGCCTCATCGCAGCCTGAGCCCTCGTCTTCGGACCTATCCACTCTTAGCAATCACTGGAGGAAACCAATGGCTTCTAACACAATCACCGTTGTCGGTAATCTCACCCGAGATCCCGAGCTTCGTTACACCCAATCAGGCAAGGCCACGGTCACCGTGGGCATCGCCGTCAATCGTCGCTATCAAGTCAACGGCGAATGGCAAGACGCAACGACATTCATGAATGTTGTCGCTTGGGATCAACTCGCTGAAAACGTGGCGGCATCACTCACAAAGGGCACCCGTGTTCTCGTGACTGGTCGTCTCGATGTTCGCGAATACGAAGCTCGCGAAGGTGGCAAGCGAACGTCAGTAGATATTGCTGCCGAAGAAATTGGACCGACCTTGCGTTGGGCCACTGTCACTGTCGAGCGCACACCAGCAAAAGGCGCCGGCGAAGGCGGCGGTTCAGCACCTCGTCAAGCTCCTCGCTCAAGTGGTGCACCAGCATCAGCCCCGGCCGATGACGGTTACTACGCCGACGAAGAACCATTCTGATCAGCAGCCAGTCTGCACAACTCATTATCCATCTGTAATTCACGTATCGACTTAAGGAAAAGTTCATGGGAAATAGCACTTCAAAGAAGCCAGTTCGGGGCCGTGCTCCGAAAGACAATGGTCGCAAGATCAAAAAGAAGGCCAACGTTTTGGCGTCAGAAAAAATCGACTACGTCGATTACAAAGACATCAACTTGTTGCAGCGTTTCATGTCTGACCGCTCAAAGATCCGCGGTCAGCGTTTGAACGGCGCCACGGTGCAGCAGCAGCGTGAAGTCGCAAACGCCATCAAGAACGCTCGCGAAATGGCTTTGTTGCCATACACCAAGCGCGTTGCTTCAGTTGGCCGTGGTCCTCGCGGACCGCGTGGTCCTCGCGGTTCCGAAGGAGCCGTCGACCAGGTCGAAGAGCAGAACATTGACGCCGTGATCGAGAATCTCGAAACCGGTATCGAGTTCGAAGCAGCAGACGAGATCGAAACCAACGAGGAAGGCTGAACATGAAAATCATTTTGCGTTCTGACATCAATGGCTTAGGCAAGCGTGGTGACATCGTTGAAGTCGCCAAGGGCCACGGTCGTAACTACTTGTTGCCTCGCGGACTCGGAATCAATGCTTCTGAGGGCGCGGTTTCACAGGCAGCTTCCATGCGTCGTCGTCGCGACTTGCGCGATGCCGCCGATCGTGATTCAGCTCAAACCGTCGCGTCAACTTTGGTCGCCAAGGTCATCGAGATCAAGGCCAAGGCCGCTGGTACCGAAGGTCGTTTGTTCGGTTCAGTGACCGCCTCTGATGTCGTGTCAGCGGTTTTGGCTCAGACCGGAATCGAACTCGATCGTAAGAAGTTGTCGGTTCCCGACCACATCAAGACCGTGGGCGAGTACAGCGTCACCGCCAAGTTGCACAACGATGTGCAATTCGGCATCAATATCAACGTCGTCGCCAAGTGACGATGGCGGACATCGTCCGCAACACACGATTGAACAATTCATGATGTGAACAGGACCCGGGCCAACTGGTTCGGGTCCTGTTTCATCTGGGAACTGGGCTTATCCCCAGAAAGCAAAAGTTGTCCACAGGAAATTCACAGGGTTGTACCCCTAGCGATCAACAGGG
>JBEDJE010000085.1:0-5780 GCA_041172985.1 Actinomycetota bacterium | reverse complement strand
GAATTCATGCCACTTGACGCTGAAGGTCATTGGCTCAACGACAAGGTCGTCAGCCAAGATGAGATCGTTGAACTGATTTCTCAGGTGTATCCACTTGAACTCGTTCCAGCTCGTGGTGCTGCGCCAGCCGATCGTTGGCGTTATCTTGACGGCGTCGGAACTGTCGGCGTCATTCCGAGCGTCACCAAACCATTTTGCGGAGATTGTGACCGCGTGCGCCTCACGGCCGACGGACAGTTCAGAACGTGTTTGTTTGCGACAACCGAATTTGACTTGCGAGATCTCATGCGCTCAGGAGCTGACGACGCAGCAGTCGCGGCAGAAGTTGAACGAGCCGTCGGCACCAAGTGGGCCGGTCACCAAATCAATCAAGTGAACTTCATTCGCCCAAAACGATCGATGTCGCAAATCGGCGGCTGACGTTAGTGGGCAGGAGTTAGGACAGTCGCTCTAACGAGTGAATAGTTGTGTGCACTCCGGGGCTGAAGAGCAAGTCAGGCTCACCAACAGGTCGGGGGAGCCCAGCAGCCGTGACGAGGTTGTCGTCGAGATGCAACAATTCGGCACGATGAAGTGGCCAAGGTTCGTGTTCGACTGCGCCATACCAAAGCCGATCACCGCGAGATGACGAGACGAGTCCCCAACGCGATGTGAGAAAATTTTCCAAGGGTCCGGGTTGAACCGATTCACCAATACGAACTGCGATTGCTGATGAAGAGTGATGTGGCCACTTACGGGCAACATTGCTGGTCAATATCGCTCCTTCACCAACACCCGTCAACGTCACACTAGTCGTGCCATAGCAATACGGAAGTTTGAATGCGGTGCGTGCCACCAAAGTGGGAAGAAGTTTTTGCGTATCGAGCGAGAAAAACCACACCGCCGATCGGCCTCGGGATGTGACGTAGGTGCGAACATTGACTTCGCCGAAGTTCGAGGTGGTCGGAATTGGTGGCAAGCCGCGCAACCGCAAGTTGCGCATATTGAACGGCACGAGTCCGACGTAGGCCTTGCCTTCAAAAGTGTCGAGTTCAACGCCCGATGGAAGGAGTCGTTGAACGACGTCAGGTTCGTATGCCCAATGAGCAAAAAGTAAGTCCTGCCACTGTTGCGTCATGACCTTCATCTCCCCATCGTTCAACATGTTGTTCATTGATGAGGGATCAGAAGTCGGTGACTCCTGGCTCGTTCAATCCTGTTTGGCAGATACTCTTACGACTGTGACTGAGAGCTCGAATCAATCTGATTCCCACAAAACTGGTTTGACACATCTCGATCAGCACGGCCAGGCACGCATGGTTGATGTGGGGGCAAAGCAGGCCACTCAGCGCCGAGCGGTCGCTCGATGCAAGATTTTCATGAGCCCAGACACGATCCAAGCGGTGACCAACCAAGACTTAAAAAAGGGCGATGTCTTGGCGGTGGCTCGAATTGCCGGGATCCAGGCTGCCAAACGAACATCCGACCTCATTCCGCTGTGCCATCCCGTGATGTTGACGAGCACCTCAGTGAGCTTTGAGATTGCCGATGACCACATTGTTGTTGAGGCTCATGCCGAGGTGTTTGAGCGCACTGGAGTCGAAATGGAGGCCCTCTGCGCTTGCTCGGTTGCGGCTCTGACCATTTATGACATGTGTAAAGCCATTGATAAGTCGATGGTGATCGGTGAATTGGCCCTGTGGGAGAAGACCGGGGGCGCATCTGGAACCTATCGGTGAGCCCCTGAACAGGGGAAATAGCCAAATTCGGATTTTTGGCGTGGGTGAGCTGAATGCCACTACGTTCACCTAAAGTTCGCCTAATATTGCGTCGTTCGTCACGAATGTTGTAAAACTGTAATGAAGCGGGTTGCCTAGTAACCCGTGACCGCTTCGGTGGTCGGTACATCTTGAGTACTTCGTGAGTGCTCAGGCCAGATAACTGAATCAAGATTGAGGGGAGGACGTCGACATGGGCACCATCGTTTTGTTAGTAGTTGCAGCAGCTTGGGCCGCCGTTCTCGTTCCGCCGTTGTTGCGTGGACGTCAAGACAATCGTCCCAGTTCGTCAGTTGTTGATTTTCGTCGTCAGTTGTCAACCCTTCAGCGTTCGGCACCTATTCGTCCCGGTTCACCGATGCGTTCGATGGCTCGTCCCTTGGCGCCATCGCCGGTTCGTCAGCGTTCGACTCACATGTCGCATGCAACCCCCACTCGTGGCATCGTTCGACAAAATGTGAGCCGTCAGCACCTCATCAAGCAGCGACGCCAAAATGTTCTCGTGGCGTTGGCTTTAGTCACTCTCGGCTCGGCCTTCATCGCCTTCACCACCAAGAGCGATCTCTTCATCTACGTGTTTGTCTTGTCGGCCATTTCGTTGGCGGGCTATTGCTACAAACTGTCCCAATTGCGTCGGTACCCGAGCTCACAGCAGCCGTATCGTCGTGACTGGGTTCGTGCCGCCTGACGTTCGTCGTCGGTTTCTCGCTAGAGTTCAAACACCTTCGGGGGTGTAGCTCAGTTGGCAGAGCGCTACGTTCGCATCGTAGAGGCCAGGAGTTCAATTCTCCTCATCTCCACCCGAGTGTTGTCGCACCAGATCAAACCGCTTGTGTGACCAAGAGGCAACTAGGGTCGCAGGCATGTCTGGTCCTTTGCATGGAGTCAAAGTTGTTGAATTAGGTGTTTGGGTAGCTGGTCCGGCTGCTGCAGGCGTGCTTGGCGACTGGGGTGCTGATGTCATCAAGATCGAACCTTTGTCGGGCGACCCGGCCCGGACCTTTCAACGCATGTTTGGCGGCGATATGCCGAACAATCCGGTGTTCGAACTCGACAACCGCAACAAGCTCGGTATTGCTCTTGATATCTCAACTCCTGAAGGGCGCGAGATCGCCCTTGAACTCTTAGATCAGGCCGATGTCTTTGTCACCAATGTGCGAGTTGATGCACTGAAGCGTGCGGGTCTTGATTACGACACGGTGAGTGCTCGTAACCCACGGCTGGTGTACGGCCAAATCACTGGCTATGGACTTGAAGGACCAGATGCGAATCGCCCGGGCTACGACATCGCGGCATTTTGGGCGCGCTCAGGAATTGCGCACATGCTCACTCCCGAAGGCGGGGCACTGCCCTTTCAGCGCGGCGGTATGGGCGATCACACCACGGGCGTCACATTTGCTGGAGCAATATCGGCCGCGTTGTATCAACGCGAACGGTCGGGTATTGGTCAAATGGTGTCGTCGTCGTTGTTGCGACAAGGTGTGTACACGATCGGTTTCGATCTCAACATGATGTTGGGTTGGGGTCAGCATCCGATGATTGGCCAACGAACACAAATGATGAACCCATCGGTCAACAACTATCAAGCGGGCGATGGTAAATGGTTCTGGGTCGTTGGTCTTGAAGGCGAACGACACTGGCCGCCGTTGGCACGCGTGGCGGGGCATCCCGAATGGATTACTGATGAGCGTTTCGTGACTCCATTGCAACGAGCGATTAACCACAAAGAATTGATTGCACTTCTTGATGAAGCGTTCTCGGGTAAGTCGCTTGACGAATGGGCCGACATTTTTGCAACCGAACCCGACATGTTCTGGTCGCCCGTGAATTCGGCTGAAGAAGTTTTGGCCGATCCGCAATTGCAATACGCCGGTGGATTGATTGAAGTGCCCGATGAGTACGGCACGACCACCATGATTGCATCGCCCGCAGATTTTCATGGAACTCCGGGTGAACCCCGTTGGATCGCCCCGAAGTTGGGCGAGCACACCGCTGAGGTAATGCGCGAACTAGGGCGAAGCGATGCAGTGATTGAGGAATTGTTTGCTCGTCAAGTTGCTGCCAAATTTGTTGAAGAATAGAAGTGTCAGCCCAGGCGGGGCATGACGTCATCCATTAACTGAACGACTTCAAAAGCGCAGTTGATGAAGTCTTCAACTTCGCCACCACCCGGATCAACCACTTCTTCCCACGGTTCAAGCTCGACCGATGCCAAGTTCAGCGCGGCGACTCGCTCAACAAAAGACCCATCATGTTCGAGATGACGTGTGAGTCGTTTGAGCGTTGATGTGCGGTGGGCAACATGGGGAAAGTTGCGGCGAATCCATTCAACGTGCTCGGGCGCTAGAGCAATAATCAGATCTGCGGCATCAACATGATGTTGCTCAATCTGCTTACTGCGATGGCCTTGTGCCTGTAACCCGATCTGCTTCAGTGCCTCACGTGTACGAAAACTGATCGGCTGCCCATCGACCGTGAGCGTTCCAGCTGTGACCACATCTAGATCGGGACGTCGATCATTGATGATGGCGCCGGCCATCACCGAACGCGCGGCGTTGCCGGTGCAGATAACAAGCAGCGAAGTCACAAGTGGTTAGTTAATGTCGGCCATCGTGGTGCGTGGGCGTGCCGCGGCCAACAATGGACGAATGGCGGCATCGACATCTTCGGCCTCAGCCGGGGGAGTCGTGAGCGTGGGTCCACGCTGCCAGCTTTCGGCAATCGCCAAGAACATGCCATTCGATTCGATGACTTGGCCGGTCACGTCTTTCGACAATGGCGAGGCCAACCAAGTGACGATGGGGGCTACCCAGCGAGGATCAAACTTGGCCAACATTTCGTCGGGCAAGTTGAGGTCTTCGGTTAAGCGCGTGAGCGCGCCTGGAGCGATTGCATTCGCTGTGACTCCGTAGCGACTGAGTTCTTGTGCGGCGATCTGTGTAAACGCTGCAATGCCGGCCTTAGCGGCTCCGTAGTTGGCTTGGCCAGGGTTGGCGTACAAACCAGCAACCGATGATGTGTTGATGATGCGCGCGTCATTGGTCTTGCCATCTTTTGTGTTGATGATGCGCGCGTCATTGGTCTTGCCATCTTTTGAACGGTTGCGCCAGTATTCGGCGGCGAAACGACTGGTACCAAAAGTTCCCTTGAGGTGAACCTTGATAACCGAATCCCATTCTTCTTCGGCCATTGAGAACAACATGCGGTCACGCAGAATTCCGGCATTGTTGACGACGACGTCAAGACCACCGAATGTGTCAATGGCTTGATCGACGATGCTCTTGGCGCCAGCGTACGAACTGATGTCGTCGGTGTTGGCGACAGCCTGGCCGCCAGCGGCCTTGATTTCATTAGCAACGTCTTGAGCAGGTCCGGAGTCGCCGCCACTACCGTCGCGCGATGCACCGAGGTCGTTAACCACGACAAGACCGCCGTGTGAACCGAGCATGAGTGCGTACTCGCGACCAATTCCACGTCCGGCACCAGTGACAATGCAGACCCGACCTTCAACCATTTTGTGATTCGACATGTCTTGACTTTAGGCGTTGAAGCGTGTGTTGAACGCAGTCGAATCAGCGAGAAGTCAGCCCCGTAAAGCAGATAATTGCGATGGGTCGATGTATTCATCGAGGATCAGTCCTTCGTCGTTCAACGTGACGATCATGACCGAATGAGCGCAGATTTCTCCGCCTGGTGCGGTTCCGCGAATGGCGGCCTGCCACATCCAGCCGGTGCTGGTGGCGGTAACTGCTCGGGTTTCCCAACGAAGGTTCGGGATGATGGCGTGCATTCGCGTCAATGTTTTGCCGGTGCTCGCATACGGCACGCTCTTGTCGTCGAAGTTATGCCACACCAGTGCGCCGTCAACGCACATCGACATGGTGATGTCGGGTTGCCCCGCATTTGTTGCAGCCGCAAACTTGCGGTGGTGTTCAAGTTTTTGTTCATCGCTTAAAGCCATGTTGGTGTCCTTTCAAGAACGAATTTCGAGGTCAGGTCGGAACGCCGCCGTCAACAGTGAAA
>JBEDJE010000084.1:0-5849 GCA_041172985.1 Actinomycetota bacterium | reverse complement strand
TTGCTCGCAGCTAACGCCGCAATGACCGAAGCCGGAGGTGGATCACACGGCGTACCTATCGAAAGGTCGATCAGCCCGCCCTCGAATGGCGCAGCCAATGGCTTAAAAGAATCCAAACGCTCATAGGGATACGGAGGCGGAACAAAACCTGCGGAGCGATCGGGGGCAGTACTCATGGGTTATATGTTGCCCGTTGGAGTGGGGTCAATGCCACCGCTAACGACAAATTCACTCAAACGTCCTACCGAAGCTTCGGCCAGTCGCGCTCGCACCCGCACACCATCGGTCTCGTGGGTCGTTGACACAACCTCACCTTCACGATGCACTGCCGCCAAAATGTCGCCACGTTCATACGGGATCAGCAGTTCAATGACTTTGCTGACCGAACGCAAGCGATCTGACAGTGTTTGCAAAAAGAGATCAATTCCGTCGCCGGTGTGCGCGCTCATGCCCACTGATCCGGGATGCCATGCGACAACATCGGCTACTCCGACTGGGTCGAGATCGCTTTTGTTAAACACGACGAACTCCGGGACTTCATCGGCGTGTATTTCGCGCAAGACGGTTCGAACGGCATCTATTTGGCCATCGGGGTCAGACGATGAACCGTCGACCACGTGCACCAAATAGTCAGCCCGAGCAGCCACCTCGAGCGTGCTCAAGACGACGCACGAAACCAACGGTGTCAGTCACCAACACCGGTTCACCACCAGGAAACGACAAGCGACGTGTCGTTGGGTCAAGAGTTGCGAACAGACGATCTTCGACCAAAACTCCAGCGTTCGTCAGCCGATTCAACAAGGTTGATTTACCTGCGTTGGTGTATCCAACGATGACAACGTTGGCCAGACCACTACGCGAGCGGCCTTTTCGTTGCAGAGTCGTGAAATACGGTTCTTGATTCGTCGACGATCGACTTCAAGTTTTGTTTCACCACTACCAAAACGTGATCCGACTCCACCGCGTTGTTGCGACATATTGGCATCAGCACCTCGACGTAAACGCGGCAGACGATAACGCAACAACGCAAGTTCGACTTGGGCTTTACCCTCAAGCGTGTGCGCATTCTGCGCGAAAATATCCAGAATGACTGCAGTACGATCAAGGGCGGTTCGACCTAACAACTTTTCTAAGTTGTACTGCTGCCCGGGAGATAGTTCATTATCAAAAACCACCGTGTCGGCGTCAACTGCCAAACACAAGTCACGCAGTTCTTCAGCCTTACCTTTACCCACGAACCACGTGTGATCGGGAACGTCGCGCTTTTGTGTCAATCGACCTGCTTCATCTGCACCCGCAGTATCGATTAACAAACTCAATTCATCCAGACTGGCCTCTGTCTCTTCTTCGGTTTTGCCATTCAGCGTCACACCAACCAAAACAATTCGCTCACGAATTGAGCGCTCAATCAGGGTCTGGCCGAGAGCTTGGTTATAGGGCGAGTTTGGACTTGAATTCGTCACATGTGCACCGAAATTGATGCAACAAAGACTGCGGGCCCAATCAGGGTCACCGCACGTGTTGACGAATCAACACGAACTTTGGCATCGCCACCATCCATATGCACAATGACTTCGGGCGTTGAAGCAGGAACAAGCCCCCAGGCGACTGCCGCTTCGGCTGCCGCGCATGCGCCAGTTCCACAAGCCATCGTGATTCCGGCACCACGCTCATGTACCCGCATCGTGATCGCATGGGGTTCGGGACCTGGTTCGATAATTTCGAGATTCACGTGTGGAACTTTTTGACCAAGTTCGGCTAAATCGACAGCGGCAACATCGTCAACGCCAACAACCGAATGCGGATTGCCCATCGACACATGACGCACGGGACGATCGGGATTGCAACCGAGAGCGTCCCAGTTGTGGGGTTCTGCGAGATCAGATACACAGCCCATATCAACGCTGATGTGCAACGAGCCCTGATCCCATTCGCTCTCAACACTCACAAGGCGTTCACCAGCATCGGTATCGACTGTGTACGTTGCGGGCTGACCTTCGGGGCCAGCAATTGTCCAATGAGCAGCTTGCACCAAACAGCGAATGCCATTGCCACTCATCTCGGCACGGCTGCCATCGGCGTTATACAGGATCATCCCGAGTCGATTGCCCTCTTTGATCTCGAGCAACAACAAACCATCGGCACCAACCCCGAATCGACGATCGCACCAGCGCTGCGCGAGTTCGGGCCAGGCAAAAGAACTATTGGTCTGCGCCACATTAATGACTAAAAAGTCATTTCCGAGGCCATGGTGTTTCGAAAGATCAATCTGCATAGTGCTGGTCTTCAGACTACGCCAAAAGGCTCACGGCTCATGAGGTCAATAAGGTGCGGAGCCACTTCGGACACTGGATCTTTGTCAATATCGAACCAGGTAATTCTGGGGTCGCGACGGAACCAACGTTCTTGTCGCACCGCGAACTGACGAGTCCGTAAGACAACCGTCTCGACCACTTCGTCAAGGGACATCCGAGCCTCGAGGTGTTCAACCATTTCTTTGTAGCCCAGAGCTTGCATTGCGGTGAGCGATAATCCGGCTACGAGCAATCTCTCGACTTCGTCGCGAAGACCACGCTTGATCATGATGTGCACGCGCTCTTCAATTCGCTGCGCCAGAACTTCTCGCGGCCAACGCAATGCCACCTGCAGTACTGGGCTATCTGGATACGTGTCGACGCCTGGACCAAACGACGAAAAGGGCTGTCCACTCCCCTCACACACTTCAAGGGCCCGCACGATGCGTCGAACATTGTTTGGTTCCATTTTCGTTGCAGCAACCGGGTCTAATTGTGCAAGACGAGCGTGCAGTACTTCGGGGCCTTGTTCTAGCAATTCGTTATCTAGGCGGGCCCGCACCTCTGGCCACTGACCTGGCAATGTCAATTCGTCCACGACAGCCCGTACATACAACCCAGTTCCGCCAACCAGCAATGCCCGACCCTGACGCGACGCGATGTCGCTGATTGCCGAGTGGTACGCCAATTGAAATTCGGCAACTGTGAACGATTCTGTTGCGTTGACCAAATCAATCAGATGATGGCGCACTGATTGCTGTTCTTCAATAGAAGGCTTTGCAGTCCCAATATCCATACCGCGGTAGACCTGCATCGCATCAATTGATACGAGTTCGATACCCAGCTTCTGACCCACATCTGACAATGCGACAGCCATCGCCACTGACGATTTGCCACTTGCAGTTGGACCCAGAATCACGATTGACTGCGGGACAACTGATGAACGAGTCGTCATTCGATCATCACATCGATGCGACAGGAATGCGAACTTTGTGCGATGGATCCGATGTGACCTCTCGCAAAATTCCACGAAGGTGATGTGGAGCAGCCTCAGTCACTTCGACTAATCCGTAACTTCCGGCTCGAATCGCCTGCGTTGGCCTGAAGTGCACAACTTTGTTCTGCCGTGTGCGTGCTTGATAGACCTCGGGATTACGACGTGATGGGCCCTCAATCAAGACGTCTTCGATTCGACCGATGCGCGCTTCGTGTCGAATGACAGCCGAATGCTCGACGACAACACGCAAACGAGCAAAACGGTCGGCGACCACAGCGGGATCGACGAACTTGTCAACCATCGTTGCGGCTTCTGTCCCCTCACGTGGCGAAAACATAAATGTATACGCGTAGTCGTAATCGGCCTCGGCCGACACTTCAAGGGTGCGCACAAAATCTTCTTCTGTTTCGCCAGGAAAACCAACAATGATGTCGGTGCTAATTGCCAAATCCGGAATTAATCGGCGAGCTTCATGCAACCGCTCAAGATAACGCTCGGCGTTGTAACCGCGATGCATGATGGCAAGTAAACGATCGCTCCCCGATTGCAATGGATAATGCAAATGTTCACAGATCGTCGGCACTTCGGCCATTACGGCGAAAGTCTCGGGTCGCATATCTTTGGGATGTGGGCTAGTGAAACGAACACGTTTGATGCCCGGCACTGCCCCGACTTCACGCAACAACTCGCTGAATAATGGTCGAGCAGACACGTCTTCGCCAGCGCGTCGTTTATCGAGTTGCAAGTCGCGGCCATAACTGTTGACGTTTTGACCGAGCAAGGTCACTTCGGTAACACCTTGATCGGCGAGGGTGCGAACTTCGGAGACGATGTCGGCGTAGGGGCGACTAATTTCTGAACCACGCACCGAAGGAACAATGCAAAAGGCACACGAGTTGTCGCAACCAATTTGGATTGTGACCCAGGCGTCATAAGAAGTCACGCGCTTTGCCGGCAATGCCGATGGGAACATCGCGTGGTCATCGAGCACTGCTTCTTCCAAAATTTCGGTCAGCGGTCCATCAATTCGGGAGGTCTCGAGAAGTTCGGCGGCGCGGTGCACATTGTGTGTTCCCATCACAACGTCAACCCAAGGTGCACGCTTTTGCACGATGTCGCGATCTTTTTGGGCCAAGCAGCCCGAGACCACGATTTGACGACCTTCGCGCGCGTCTTTCCAACGCTTGAGCATTCCGAGATTGCCGTACAACTTATTGTCGGCGTTTTCACGAATACAGCACGTATTCAGCACCACGACATCAGCGTCGTCTTCGTCTTCAACAGCCCACAAACCGTCGGCATCGAGCAAACCGGAGATTCGCTCAGAATCGTGGTCGTTCATCTGGCACCCAAAGGTGCGCACGACATACGAACGAGGATCTTGAGTTGCCATAGCGGGTTCAGGATACCCCTGAACGGCCACACTCAATCGTCGACGAAATTGCGCAAAGCTCGCCCACTTGCCACGTGGCGTAGCCGATACAGGGTCCGAACCTCAATCTGACGGACACGCTCACGGGTGATATTGAAGGCCTGCCCCACTTCTTCGAGGGTCGCTCCTTGTTCGGCGCCAAGCCCAAACCGCATCTTCACAACTTCGCGTTCACGCTCGGGAAGTTCGTTCAGGACAGTGCGCATCGCCTCACGCATGTCATCAAGTTCAAGTCCTCCGCTCGGATCAACCACATCGGTAGCAGCGATCAGATCGGCGACGGTTGAATCACCGTCGGCGCGAGTGGGCTGATCAAGACTTGTTGTGTCAGCCGCGAGTCTGAAATATTCAGCAACTCGCTCGGGAGGCTCGCCGAGAGCATTCGCGATCTCGATCATTGTTGGTTCACGCTGATTCAACTGGGTGAGTTCGCGTTGTACCCGTATGGCCCGGTTGATATTTTCCATCGCGTGCGTCGGAATTCGTATATTGCGACTCTCTTCGGCAACCGCACGCGAAATCGCCTGCTTGATCCACCATGTCGCATACGTCGAAAATTTAAAGCCTCGCGTGTAGTCAAATTTTTCGACAGCTTTCATAAGTCCAATGTTTCCACTTTGAATCGCATCGGCAAGCGGCATTGAAACTTTCGTATAGCGCTTCGCAATACTGACGACTAGTCGCAAGTTTGCCTGTGTGAGATCTTCGCGAGCACGACGACCTTGATCAACAGCACGTTGCAAACGTCGACGATCGAGCGTCGACACGGCATCGCCCAGGCTTTCAAGTTCAGTTTGTGCTTCAACACCAAGAACTATCTTTCGCCCAAGAACTTTTTCTTCGTCGGCAGTCAACAAAGCAATGCGACTGATTTCTTGGAGATACATCCGAATAGCATCTTGACCAGAATCGTCACCCGCTCGTATCGAGCGCACTTGGCGTTTCGCCAGAGCCTTTTCTTTTGAACCGTTCAGCGAAGGACGCCGCAGTTCACCCGAGTCATCAAGTTCGAAAGACTGATCAACCCTGATTCCGATTTGCTCTATCGAAGATCGGACTGCATCAATAACTTCAGGTGACAGTTCGATATCACGCAAAGCATCAACAATGTCTTCAGTCGACAACT
>JBEDJE010000083.1:0-5315 GCA_041172985.1 Actinomycetota bacterium | reverse complement strand
ATTCAACGAATTCTCGGACAATCAACTCCGTGGGGTGGTGCTGCTACTGCCACCGTGACAGTTGGTACCGCGTTTATGTCTCAGTACCTGTCTCGCTTGATGAGTCGACGAGGTCGGCAATATGGTTTGGCGCTTGGATATGGATTGGCAATCATCGGCGGTTGTATCGCCGGACTCGGAGCACAAATTAAGTCATTGCCCATTTTCTTAGTGGGGCTCTTCATCTATGGCTCGGGGCAAGCTTCAAATTTAATGTCGCGGTATGCGGCAACTGATCTGGCAGAACCCGAACATATGAGTCGAATTTTGTTTGCCTCAACATTTGGTGCAGTGCTTGGACCAGTTCTTGTGTTGCCGGCGCAAGCAGCGGGAGAGCATTGGTTTAACTGGGATAAGTACACCGGACCTTGGGTATTTTCTTCGGCGTTCTTTTTGTTTTCTCTTGTCAATGTTGCAGTGCGCCTCAAGCCCGATCCACTCTTTTTGGCTCGTGAACTGCGTGGAGAAGCAGTTGGTGGGGTCGCGCCAATTCGCATACGCGAGGCCTTTCAACACGCCTTTGCGTCATCGCATGGTCGCCAAGCGGTCTTTGCAATGATCATCTCGCAAATGACCATGGTCGCAGTGATGACGATGACTCCGGTGCATCTCAAGTTTCATGGCCAAGAATCAATCAGTTCGTACGTCGTGTCTTTGCACATCGCGGGGATGTATGCCTTTAGTCCGTGGATTGGTCGTTTCAGTGACCGCTCTGGGCAACTCAAAACCATTCAAATTGGGGCCATATTGTTGACGGCTGCTACTGCGCTCGCTGCTTTGGCTGGAGATGCTCACCTATTGCTCTTTCCGGCGCTGTGGTTGCTCGGGATTGGCTGGAGTTTCGGGCTGATTGGCGGGTCGAGTTTGTTGATTAAGTCGGTGTCAGACGAAGCGCGAGTTTCAGTTCAGGGTGCCGCTGATATGGCGATGAGTTTTTGCGGTGGCATCGCCGGATTCTCGAGTGGTTTCATTCGTAAGGCCGTGGGGTATCACGTACTCTCAACTGCGGCCTTGGTGCTCGTTCTGCTACTGGTTGTCTCTTCAACTTTGATGAAGGAAAGTACGCGTCAGACCCAAGTCATGTAAATGTGAGATTATTCTTCTGTCGATAGCTGAAGGGAAAGCAAAATGGCTGCACTCGGAGTTCCGTATCCAATCTTTCAACAGGCCTACTTTGTGAACGACATTGAAAAGTCGATCAAGTACTGGTACGACACTTATGGCGCTGGTCCATTCTCAGTGACTGAACATCATCGGTGCGACGAGTTCACGTATCGCGGGACGAATCAAGAAGCCGATGTTTCGTACGCGTTTGGCTACTTGGGTGACACGATGATTCAGTTCATTAAACAACATGATGAAACTCCGTCGATATATCGCGAGATGTTTCAGGCTGGTCAAGAGGGTTATCACCATTGCGCCTACTTGGTGACTGACTTTCAAGCGGAGCGTCAACGTTTGATTGATTTGGGGCTTGAACCAGCATGCGAGTTGTACGCCGATGGTGTTAACGCGTCATATTTTGATACTCGCCACATCAATGGTGGATTTACTGAGATTCATGGCGACCCACCGCATATTTTGCAGGTGTTCGCTCAATGGCGACGGGCCCATCAAATTCACCGACCCGGCGATTCGCTGATCTGGCGACGCAAGACTGGTTAAAAAGCTTCGTAATCTGGTGGCTAGACCCAGCCGAGTTGCTTCTCAATTTCATGAGCATTGCCAAATTCGAACATTGAAAGAGCGATCAGGTCGTCTTCTTCTTCTTTGGTGAGGCCGATGAGTGTAAAGAGAACGTGCTGCATGTGTAGGAGACCGTAAGACTTACGGGCAATCGTGAGGGCAGTGCGTTCGTTGATTCCATTTTGTTGGTAATTCTGAGCCATGGCCTTGATGATTCGTTGTGAATCATTTTGCATTTCTAAATGATCAAATTGTCCGGCGACAAGTTCGGTCGTCAATGAGAATCGTTTGTGAAGAAGCCCGTGTGTGGGCGCACCAATAATGAACGCGTTGACTGTCGGGTTGTCGGAAAGCGCAACCTTTGGGTTCTCAAGCATCTCAACAATTTGATTGGTGAGCTTGGACGCAGCGGCCTGCAACAAATCTTTGCGAAAGCCGAAATAGCGCTTGACCAAAACGCTTCCCGATCGAAGATCTGCTTCGGCGGCAATTATCCCGACAGTGATGTCGCTCATTGGTTGAGAGCCAGCGAGTTTGATGGTTGCATCGATCAGACGGTTGGTTGCCTCGGTGTGACTGACTCGAGGCCGACGAGATGTCTTGCTTTTTTCGGCCATTGACCTAATTTAGTCAGCGAATCGGCCTGTTGAACCAGCGGGTGCGCTTGATGGGGATACTGTGGCAGTACCAACAAGAAGAATGGATCGGTCATGGCAAATAAAGAACAAAAAGCAAAGCCCAGCGGTAAGCGCGAACCCCAATTGACTCTCAAAGAAAAGCGTGCCAAGAAGGCCGAGAAGAAGAAGAGCTGATCAGCTCTTCGCAGTTCGGCTGAAACGTCGTCGGCCGCGCTGGAATGCACCAGCAATGCCCTCGGGGTTTTGCACCGCGGTAATCACTAATCCGGCGGCTCCCACCAACACTTGCCAACGACCGAAGTCGACTCCGAGTGAAGCCCAGCCTTTGTTGATGAGTTTGAAACCAATCCCGTCCGCTGCAATGAAACCAGCAATGAGGGCTCCAGTAACGCTGCTCATGCCGCCTAGATATGTAAAAGCCAACAATGTCAGTGACGCAAAGAAACTGAACGAAACATCTGAGATCGAACCAAATCGGTAGGCGATCATTGAACCCATCAGTCCGGCAATAAACGAACTGATTCCGAAGGCTAACAACTTCGTTGCTGCCGTATTGATGGCGATACCAGCCGCTGCTCGTTCATTAGAACGCACAGCCAACATTCTTCGACCTGTTCCGCTTCGACGCAGATTGGCGACCATGAGCGCAATGAGCGCCACAACAATGGTGACGAGAATGCCGAACACTGGTCGATAGGGATCATCTGCGCTGCGAAGTCCGAGATTGATTCCAAAAAGATGTGGGTTTCGGACTTTCGCGCCTCCCGTTGAAACATCACCCACAAATACGGAGTTTTTAAACAAGAACTCTTGGATGGCGATACTGCCTGCGAGCGTGACAATGGCCAAGTTGACGCCACGTACTCGTAAGGCGGGGATACCCACCAAGATTCCAAACCCAGTTGCTACTAACGCCGCGAGAACTGGGGCAATGGGAAAAGGAATTCCGCTACGTTCGGTGATCCGTGAAAGTGTGAAGCCAGCAACGCCAGCGATTGCCATTTGCGCGAGCGAGATTTGACCCATGTATCCCGTCAAGACAACGAGCGACAGGGCGAGCCCACAAAAGATCACCGACGTCAATAATGCAAGCCCCCATCCATCGGGTAAAACGATGAAGAGAGCAGATACGAACACCAGACCGAGGATGGCCGATTTTGGTTCGACGTTTCCAGAAAAAACTGTCGGCATCTTTCCGAGATCAAGCGCACCTCGGGTCGGGATGCGTTTACCGACAGCGATCATTGCCACGACGATTGCCACAAAGACCAAACCATCGCGTAGACCACTCTTAGGTAACCACGTGAGATCTTGTTGAAGTGGAGTGAGCATTGATTGGAACATGCCAATGGCAAGGCCCGTGGCAATTGTCCAGCCGAAGGAAACGAAGCGGCCAACGAGAGCGGCACCGAGAGCAGGTACTAACAGTTGAGTGAACAACATCGGGGACAATTGGAAAAGCGGTGCTGCTATGACACCGACGACTCCAGCGATCACAGATGAAATGACCCATGTGACAAGCGCTAATCGGTCTGGTGAAAAACCCAATAGAAGCGCGCCTTTTTCAGATTCTGAGGCTGCTCGGATGGCGAGCCCGACGCGAGTGAATCGCGAGAGGAACCACAGCACGATACCCAGGGTGACAGCGATACCCGTTAGCCATAGTGCATCAACAGCGAGCAGGATTTCATCTGAAATCTTGATCACGCCACTCGGAAGAACTTTGTCAAGATTGATCGGCGAACCGTTGAAGCGGACACCGATCATTCCTTGCAGAATGAGCAAGATGCCCACACTGGCGACAACTTTGGCTAAGACTGGTGCGGAGCGCAGAATGCGAAAGACAAATATATAACTGATGATTCCGAGAAGTGCCGCTGTGGCGAGTGTGAGGATCAGTGATGAGATGACGGTCATCTGCACACCGTCGCCAAAGGTGATATCGCGCCAAGGACCAGGGATCATGAGCGGATAGCGGGCATTGGCGCGTAGGTCGTAATAGACATATGCACACCATGCGCTCAGACCTCCGAAGCCAAAATTGACGAGCCCTGAACCGCGTGACGTGACGACTAAACCTGTTGCGATGATGGCGTAGGTTGCCCCCGCCCCGAGACCAGCGATGAGAGCAGCGAGATAAGCAGTCATCGTTTATGAGCTACAGGTCTAAGACATCGAGGGCGGAGACATTTTCGCCTCCGAATGCTGGTTCAGCGCCATTCTCGGTATAGAGCGCGAATGGTATGGCAAAAGAACAAACGGCCGACAGCGAAGGGACTGTTCCGCATTGCAATTCTGCATCCGAACCCCACAAGGTTCCTTTTCCTTGTCGGAACGAATCAGTGATTGCTGTTCCAGTGACAGTTGGCCCAATATTGTTTGCGACTTTCCAAATGGAGAGTGTCTCAATCCAGCCGAGAGTGGTGAACCCAAAGACATCAACATCCTCTGGTGCTTTATTGACAACCTTGGACACGTATTGACGCATGAGATTTGTATCGGCGCTTTCGACACCACCTTGTGAGCCAGCGAAGTACCACCCTTGAGCAGCATCACCGACAGCGTTAATCACCGTGTCCGCTAGGCATGCGGTGTTAGTGAAGGCCGGGACCTCAACCTGCAACTCAACTCGAGCACGCATCAGAGCCACGCAACCTGATTGTCCGTACATCGAGACAATTGCTTCAGGGTTAGTGGCAGCAGCTTGCTGCATGAGTAAGCGATATCCGGCATCGGTTTCGGTTTCGCCTCCCTTGATGACGACTGCGGTAGCACCAGCGAATGCCAAGGCTGGCTCAAGTGTTGCCAGAGCGGAAAGAGTCGCTGGTGAGTCATTAGCGATAATCGCTACCCTTTTTAATCCGAGATATTTCGGATTTGTAATCGCGTTAGCAGTGGAACCTTGGACCACGAGGTTGCCAGCGGTGATGTAGACGGCGTCAGCGGTGTAAT
>JBEDJE010000082.1:0-5029 GCA_041172985.1 Actinomycetota bacterium | reverse complement strand
TATCGACGGGTGGCCCTTGAAATGCATCGCCTGATTGGCGAACAAGCTGGTCATAAGGCCCTCGCCGAGGCGATGACGCATCTCACTGTCGAGGCACCCGACCTTGAACGATTGGCTGCCGAGCGTCGGGCTGAAGCTCGCCGTGGGGGCCAATAGGTTGATCAGTTTGGTTCGTCGTGACTAGTGTCACCCGCGTATTGAACAGTAGGGCACAAATGTGTGTCTATTATCCGCGCTCACACCTTGTTAATTGGGTGGGCAAACTTCAGGAGTAACAGGAAATCTCATGGCAAAAGATGACGACAATTTGGATCCAGAACTTGATGAGGAGTTCCTTGAGGATGAGGAAGTCATTGACGAGGCCGACCCTGAAGAGTTGCTCGATGATGATGGACTCGAAGATGAGGAAGACCTAGGCGTTGAAGACCTCGACACCGTCTTGGCCGAAGAGGACCCAGAAGCCGAAATTGTTCCTTTGATACCCAAAAAGAAGGCCAAGAAGGCCAAGAAGGATGTCGCCGAAGATGAAGACGAGGACGACGAAGACGAATTAGTCGGCGAGGACGACATCGAAGAAGACCTCGGTGTCATTTTGGCAGCGCGCGTCAAAGGTCGTAGCGAAGACGACGAAGAAGAGCCCGAAGAAGAAGAAGAAGAAGACGTTCAGCTGTCGAATGATCCCGAGAGCGGAATTCAACCCAAGCGGGCCGACGAGCGCATGTGTACCCAGTGCTTTTTGTTAGTCCGCAAAGGTGCACCGATGTGTCCAGTCGGCGACGATACCTGTCCGCTGTTTTCGTAGTCGCTCATGAGTATTGAGCCAGTGATTCGAAGTGCAACGTTCGAAGATCTGGCGTCGATGATTGAACTTGACGTCGCTGCTCGCGAATCGTTAGTTACTCAGCGCGGTGGACTCGGTTGGTTAGTTGAACATGCGCCAGCGAGCGAGCTCAATCGTGATGACTTAGTCAGCCACAGTTGGGTTGGCACGGTCGACGAACACGTAGTCGGGTTCTTGCATTGTGTGTACGACGATGTTCCGCAGCATGGTTTGGTGTGTTCGGTTGAACGAGTTTTCGTTGACGCCCATGCTCGCGAACTGGGATTTGGCGATGCTTTACTCCAACAGGCGATCGATCACGCAACGCAAATGGGATGTGTGGTCATCGAAGGCAATGCTTTGCCTGGCGATCGTGAAACAAAAAATCTCTATGAAAGAGCCGGAATTGTGGCTCGTAAAATCATTGTTTCACGACGCCTGAACTCAGTACCTCAGGAGTAGTTACTTGCCAGTCCAGTTGGGCGTGCGCTTTTCGATGAAAGCTGTGAGACCTTCTTTGGTGTCACTCGATGACATCACTTCAGCAAATAAAGTATTTGTGAGCTTCTTCAACTCGTCATCAGTTTGGTAAGCGGCGGCGAGTACAACCTTGCGGCTCGCGTACACGGCGAGCGGTGCGCTCGTGGCGATTTGCGCCGCGAGTTTGCGAGCTTCGTTCATTGCTTCGCCTGGAGCGACTAAACGTGAAACGAGACCGAGGTGATAGGCACGTTCGGCGGGGATGGGGTCGCCAGTGAGAATGGCTTCCATCGCTGCTGCTTGTCCGATTGCTCGTGGAAGGCGGAAAAGTCCACCCGCACCAGCAATGAGGTTGCGCTTAACTTCAGCTAAACCAAAAGACGATCGTGTTGTGGCGATCACTAAGTCGGCCGCCAACACAATTTCGCAACCACCGGCGGTCGCGAGTCCGTCGACTGCGACAATGATGGGCTTGCGTCGTTCGCGATAAACAAATCCGGCAAAGCCACCGCGCTTCGTATTGAGGTCGCCAGCTTGGCCGGAATTGATGGCCTTGAGGTCGGCGCCTGCACAAAAGACTGGACGCTCTTGACCCTCGGTGTTGGCGGTCAGAATACCGACCCACACTTCGTCATCAGCCTCAAGTTGATCAATGGCTGCTTCGAGGCCACGAGCGACGTCGCCGTTAATGGCGTTGCGCGCGTCGGGACGATTCAGGGTGATGATTCCCACTCGGCCTTCGGTGGAATACGTGACAATTTCGTTGTTAACTGTGTCGCTCATACCTTTGACCGTAGCGGCAGGTCGCCGCTCGCGACTAACCCTCGTCGTGGGCGGGTGCTTCGGTCACGACTTCGGCGGGTGCTTCGACTGCAGCGGGTGTTGCTTCAGGAGCGACCGTTGCCTTGGGGGCAGTGGGTGGCTTCGGAGGCAACTTCTTCACTGGTGGTCGAACCGCACGCAATGGCTTGGGAGCATGGTTCGACGATGCAACCGTGATTCCGAGGGCAGTTGCGATCTGAGGAAGCAATGCTCCGAGACGTTCAACTGTCTTGGCCAGATCAGGCGAAATGGTCTCAGGCTTTGATGTGACTGTCACCTGAGCGCGAATTGGCGCAAAGGCCACAGCTTCAAGAACCGCAATCCAGCGATCGGCTAAAGCGTCGGCAACAAGGCTCTGCGACGTCGCTTCAGCCAGGCGACGACCCAGTTCATCGGGGAAGAGTGCTCCGGCCTTGGGTGGTTGACCCGACAATTTGAGTGCCCGAACAATTCGACCAACGCCAAGTGCGGCATCGATGTCTCCGAGCCAGTTCAGGTGTTCTTGTTCGGCGCGTGAGGTGAGACCGGCACGAAGTTCGGCGACAAGTTCGCGACAATTTTCGGCCCGCTCAATTACCGGATCGTTAGCTGCAGCAACGACACTTCGCAAATCGCGTAGGTCAAGATCGGCGAGATCTTTACGGGCTGCTTCGGCGCGATCAAGCCAATCGGCAACGCGCAAGCGGGGGAGAAGATTCTCGGCCATCTGCAGGACGCTCTGTTCGGGCATCGTTGGCTTACCTTCAGCTGTCAATGCAGCGTTGGCATCCTTGAGACGCTGACGAACTGTTTGCATTCCTTGCAACGCCAATTCAGCAATGGGACGCTGATCTTCGGGCAGTTCGGACAAAACTGCTTTGCGATTGGTTGAGCCAGCCTTTAAACGCTTGGCTTTGGGACGCTGAGGCAATTCGGGTGGAGCCTCGAAATGAGGACGACGTGGACCACGGGGCTTGTCGCCGCCAGCGGCATTGTCGCGACGGGGACGGCGATCAGTATCGCGAGCAGCACCATCACGTGCAGGACGGTCGCCGCGTGCAGGACGATCGCGACGGTCACCGCGCTCAGAGCGATCACCGCGGTCACGTCGATCGCCACGATCTTTCTTAGCGAGTTGTTGAGTCACCGCTTCAAAAGGCTTGTCGTTTCCGACGAGTGCGATTTTTTCAACTTTGTCAACTTTGACGCGGCCTTGGGTGATGCTGACGATCGTGATGCCATCAATGTCGAATTCTGCTTCGGCTTTGACAACATCTCCGGGCTTTGATCCCTGCGATAAGAGGGTTCCGTCAAGAACCCCCTTGGGTTCGCGGGCACCTGCGGCGCGCCAGGTCCATGACCCATCGGGGCGTGAACTAGTTAACTCGATTTCAATCCTGCGGGACATGGTTGCCAACCCTATCGGGAACGCCCATCGGTGCGTTCATGTCCGCACGAACCATTGCAGTACTGGTAATTTCAGCAAGTGCCGATTTATGCCCTGGGGGACCGCACCCCAACGATTCATCCTGATGCCTACATCCATCCCGAAGCCGTCATTATCGGCTCGGTCACAATCGGGGCCCTTAGTTCAATTTGGCCTGGGGCGGTTTTACGTGGCGATGATGGCGACATCATCATTGGCGATCGCACGTCGATCCAAGATGGTTCGGTACTGCATACCACACATGTCTTTCCGACAGTCGTGGGCAATGACTGCGTGATCGGCCACATCGTTCACCTCGAAGGATGCACCATCGAAGATGGTTCTCTCGTTGGTAATGGCGCCATTGTCTTACACCGCGTGATTGTGCGATCGGGAGCCGTTGTTGGCGCTAACTCAGTTGTGCTGAATGGTCTTGAAGTTCCTAGTGGCGCTTTGGCTGTGGGGGCACCTGCCGTGATCAAACTTGATAAGGCTCGAGCCGCCGACATCCAACTTGGAGCAGCGTCGTATGTTGCCCGTGCGAAGTTGTACAAAGAAAAACTTCGTCGGCTCGACTGAACGACCGACATCTTGTCATGACACTTTCAGTCGTTGTACATACGACTCCAATCGAAGTTGAGTTTGTGAGTGACTTGTTGTGGTCGCTCGGCGTTGTGGCGATTGAAGAACATTGGGATTCTGACGGAATCGTGCGACTGCAAACGTCGCTTGGGGATGACATCGAAGTTGTGACTGCCGCACTGAACTCTTTGCCAGTTGAATTGAGATGGACAACCTTGACAGTGAACGAGGAAGTGGCAAACACCTGGCGTGAATTTGCTCGACCCACGATTATTGGAGAACGAATTGTGATTGCACCAGTGTGGTGTCATGAGCGCGATATTTCAGAATCTGTAGCGGGCTTATCTAGTCCCCATCTAGCCATAGTCATTCCGATTGAACCAGCAAGCACATTTGGTATGGGGGATCACCCAACAACAATGAGCAGTTTGCTCATGATCGAAAAGTATTTACGAACGGACGATGTTCTCATCGATGTGGGCTGTGGAAGTGGCGTACTAGGAATTGGTGCGTTACGCCTAGGTGCCCTTCGCGCAATCGGGATGGATATCAACCCATCATGCGTGGCGGTCTCTCGCGAGAATGCGCGATTAAATGAAGTGAGTGAGCAATGGACTGTGACGACTGATCCGCTCGCATCAATTGATGTGCAAGGCGACGTTGTGGTGGCCAATATTCTGGCGCCAGCGTTAATCGAATTGAGTGCTGAACTCAAGCGGCTCACAAAGCCAGACGGAATTTTGGTGATCAGCGGAGTTTTGGCTGAGCATTATGAACATGTGGCGCAGGCTCTTGAGCCGCTGTATGAATGTGACCGAATTGAATACGGTGAATGGGCTGCCGTGGCATTTCGCTCGAAATGAAATGATTCAGTTGACGAGCGCGTCAACATCATTTTGAGTGGGTAACGAAGGAACTGC
>JBEDJE010000081.1:0-5332 GCA_041172985.1 Actinomycetota bacterium | reverse complement strand
CGACACCTGGACGTTGGCGCAACGGAATCCACAGCACCAAAAGCAACAAGCCAACACCTTGAATGACAAGGCCAATGGAAATGCCGAATTTTTCTGACAATCCCTTATGGAAAATATCCCACGGCGCCAGTCCAAGATTGGCGCGAAGAAACAACGTGATTCCAAAACCAAAAAAAGCTAGCCCGAAGATACACCGGGCTAGCTTTTCTGTGTACAACTTCGTCATTAGTAGCGGTAACGCTCAGGCTTGAACGGGCCCGAAGGAGCCCCGAAGGAGCGACACCTAAATAGTCAGCTTGCTCGTCGGTCAACTTGGTCAACTTGACTCCAAGTGCACCCAAGTGGAGTGATGCAACTTTTTCGTCAAGATGTTTCGGCAACACGTACACACCAAGTGGGTACGCCGCAAGATTGGTAAACAACTCAATTTGCGCAATGACTTGGTTCGAGAATGAACAGCTCATCACGAAACTTGGGTGACCAGTTGCGCAACCGAGGTTCACCAAACGACCTTCGGCCAAAACGATGATTGCATGTCCATCGGGGAAAGACCACAAGTCAGTTCCGGGCTTCAACTCATCACGAGTCGCGCCGCTTCGAGCCAAACCAGCCATGTCGATTTCGGAGTCGAAGTGGCCGATGTTGCACACAATTGCGTTGTGCTTCATCTTGAGCATGTGCTCAATCGTGATGATGTGATCGTTACCAGTTGCCGAAACGAAGATGTCAACTTCACCAATGATGTCTTCGAGAGTGGTGACTTGGTAACCCTCCATGGCCGCCTGCAAAGCATTAATGGGGTCGGCTTCTGTCACGATGACTCGGGCACCTTGACCGCGCAACGCCTGTACACAACCCTTACCAACATCGCCGTAGCCACAGACGACCGCAACCTTGCCGGCGATCATGACGTCAGTTGCACGACAGATTGCGTCGATCAACGAGTGACGGCATCCGTACAAGTTGTCGAACTTTGATTTAGTCACTGAGTCATTGACATTGATCGCGGGGAACAACAACTCGTTGCGCTCGAACATCTTGTACAAGCGCATCACGCCAGTTGTGGTTTCTTCGGTAACACCCTTGATGCCCGCAGCCATACGCGTCCACTTGCTCGGATCAGTCTTCAGACCACGTTGCAACAAACCGAGAACGATTGCTAGTTCAGCATTTGATGCAGTCGTCGGATCGGGAACTTCGCCCGTCTTTTCATACTCGACACCCTTGTGCAACAACAACGTGGCGTCGCCACCATCGTCAAGAATCATGTTTGGTCCGTCGCCATCAGGCCACGTCATCATCTGTTCGGTGCACCACCAATACTCTTCAAGTGTTTCGCCCTTCCATGCGAAGACAGGTACACCTGACGGATTGTCAACAGTTCCGTTTGGACCAACCGCAATAGCGGCCGCAGCATGATCTTGAGTTGAGAAAATGTTGCACGACGCCCAGCGCACTTCGGCACCGAGTTCAACCAGCGTCTCGATGAGCACAGCAGTCTGAATGGTCATGTGTAGCGAACCAGAAATTCGTGCACCCTTCAGCGGCTTGGTAACGCCGTACTCTTTGCGCAAAGCACGAAGGCCGGGCATTTCATGCTCGGCGAGGTGAATTTCTTTGCGGCCAAATGGCGCCATAGAAAGATCGGCGACGCGAAAGTCTTTGCGATCGGCAAATGATGATGACATGGGTGGGCTCCTTGAGAGGTAATTGACATGATGTAACAAACACGGGGTTGCGCAAACAGAGATGTCGGTTAAAAACCAAACATCGTTTTCTGTATTGCACTATCCCGGGCCGGGGCCTGCTGGCACCGATCTGTCAGCCCGATCCCACGAGTGTAGACCGCCAAAAGTGGGGGCTTGCGACACTGTCGCCCATGACACGCTGTTTTAACGTCCGGTGGACTTGACTCCGCCGGCAGCAATCTTGGCCATAATGCGCTCGTGTTCAGTCGTTGACACAACTTCGGATTCGTCAACCAACATCACGGCGATACCTTCACGAATTGTGTAACGACGCTGCAAACGCGGGTTATACAAGGCGTCTTCATCATCGAGCATGTACAAAATGCCCTTATCAACGGGACACGCTAAGACATTTGCTAGTTCGGGATCGATGGGCATAGGAACTCCTTGTTCAGACTGAGGTTATTGCCGCAAGTAGCTCGGCGACACGGTTATCGCATTCATCACGATCGGGTGCTTCAAGATTAAGGCGCAGTAAAGGTTCGGTGTTTGACGGACGCAAGTTAAACCACCACGGACCGCAATCAACAGTCAAACCGTCGAGTCGATCTTGTGGGAATGCCGCAAACTTTTGTGAAACGGACTCGATCACAATTGCGGGATCTTCGACCTGGGTGTTGATTTCACCGCTTGACGAATAACGCTCGTACGAGCGTCGGATCTCGCTGAGCGGCTCGCCGACACGACTCATTTCTTCAAGCATCAACATGGTGGCAATCAGACCACTATCGGCACGATAATTGTCCTTGAAGTAATAGTGCGCAGAGTGCTCTCCGCCAAACACGGCACCAGTTTCGGCCATCACTTGTTTGATGTACGAATGGCCCACTCTGGTACGCACTGGCACGCCACCGTGTTCGCGAATGACTTCTGGAACTGCACGACTGCAAATCAAGTTATGCAAAATTGTTGTGCCAGGACTCTTGCGCAACATGCTCGTTGCCAAAATGCCGGTTGTCGTTGAGCCAGAAAGTCCGCGACCAAGCTCATCGGTCACGAACACCCGATCGGCATCGCCGTCGAAAGCTAAACCAATATCAAATCCACCTGATGCGACGCGCGCTTGTAAATCTCGTTGATTTGCAGCTTGCAAAGGGTCGGCAGGGTGATTCGGGAAAGTTCCATCGAGTTCGCCATACATGACCTCAAGTTCGAGACGTGGCAGACGCTCAAAGACGGCCGGTACAACGAGTCCACCCATTCCGTTTGCAGTATCGGCTACGACGCGCATCGGACGAATTGATGCTGGGTCAATGAATGAGACCACGTGATCAACGAAGGCTGAGAGCAGATCGCGCTCGGTAGTTCGACCGGCTCGGGCGGCTTGAACTGGCACGAGACCATCGAGAATTCTTTGGGCGATGTCTTTGACTTCAGCAAGACCCGTGTCCACCCCGACCGGTCGTGCACCCGACAAGCACAACTTGATTCCGTTGTACTGGGCAGGATTGTGTGATGCGGTAAACATTGCACCCGGTGCATCAAGTTTTCCGGCTGCGAAATACAACAAGTCTGTTGACGCAAGTCCGATATCGATGACATCAACGCCTTGTTCCATCAAACCCTGCGCAAAAGCTGCCACGAGTTCGGGGCCAGTTGGGCGCATGTCACGAGCGACTATGGCGACGCTGGTCTTGGTGAACTGGGCAAAACCAACACCTAACGCATATGCCACTTCAGCATCAAACTGGTCGGGGACGGTGCCCCGAACGTCGTATGCCTTGACGATCTGATCAAGTGAAAATTTTGATGACATGACGCGTTGAACCCTATCGCTGACAGTTCAGACCCCGAAGGGATTTAACGGTTTCCCCTGCTCAGAGTACTGCTATTGCCGCTTCGGGACGCCGATCTCGACGCCACATGACGAACAGAGCGACGAACCCAGCAATCGTCAACAGGTAGGCGAAGCGATCCACAAAACTGGCCTTGAAATGCATGGATACTTGGTTCGATGTCGGAATCACCACCATCATGTTTGGAGCAACGCGATACGGACCTTTGGCTCCCGAAACTTGCCAATTAGGGAAGTAACTCACCCGCACCAAAACAGGAACGCCAACCTTGTCAACCGTAAATGAAACCGAGTCGTCGCCGATCTTCACATCCGACACAACAGCAGGTTCGACCTTGGCTGGCACTATTTCTTGAACTGGCTTGACGACATCAACTTTGCGCGAGTCAGATCCCGGTTCGCCCTCGCGCACCGCCATGTCAATTGCTACATCAATCCGTTGCCACTCTTTTGGACCGTCCGCGGCAGGCAACGCATCCCATTCGGTTCGATTTTGTAGCCAGCTAGTGCCAAGTTCGAGCCAACGTTCGCGCAAGTCGCCCGAGCGTTCGTTGACGACGACCGGCAAAGTGTCAAGCGAAACAACAATGTCGGCATTTTCAACTGAGTAAATATGCCACGGCCCACTGGTTTCGAGAGATTTAAGCCCACCACCACTTGCAGCAACTTCGTCAGCTTTAGCAATCGCTTCTGGAGTCACCGCCAAGTAGTAGTTGATACCGAGTTCTTGCAGATACTGAACACCGACTGCTGCGTCATTATTGATGTAGCGCAATTCGCGAACGGGGTTTGATGATTGCTGTGACATCGCTCCAGCGGCCAAGAAGTGATACGGGGTCGTCCCTGCTGCTTCGAAGAACAAACCTTCACTAGATCCGATGCAACCGTCAGTCCAGAAAGGCAACAACATCAGCGCCATGGTGGTTCCGTACTTATCGTTGCCGCCAAAGTTCTCCCACAAGGCGCGCCCACAACCTCGAGTTTCTCCAATGGACTTCATAGTTTGAACGACGCCGTAATACTCACCGTACGATGACCGACCTTCGTATCCCGAGAAGTTCCATCGCGCCCAACCGTCAACGAAACCTTTGCTTGAGGCCTTGCCCTCAAAAGGTCCCCACGTGTATTCGGCACCTTGACCTTCATCCTTGATATTTCCGAAAGGAAGAACCTGAAAACGAAAACCGAGGACGATCAAAACCACGAATGCCGACACAACTGCTGTGACACTTCGAGCATTGAACATCTGTGTTTTTGCCTGATGGGATTCAACGAATACTTCTGCCTGACGAGATGCCCGTTCATGTTGCACATATCGCACAATGAACGAAACAAGTTCAATGACTCCGATTCCGGCGAGCAAATAACGGCACATATTGAACATCGGCAACAATCGCGGATTCCACAACAACCCGATGATCGGCAAACTGTCATTGAACAAATAGACAAAGGCTGCAAAGACCAACGCTGTGATACCAAGCCAAATTCCGGCCACGTTTCGTTTCACAATCATCGCGGCAAATCCGATGATGGCAAAAGTCAAAATAAAGACATTCCAAAATGGGGGCAAGGCGAAAAACATGCCCCAATACGAAGTGAACGAACCGTTTCCAGGTTCGCCTTTGTATTTCATATCAGTCATGTAGGCATGGTTCAACAAGAACGGTCCGACCCAAAAGGCAGAAAGTAATGCGCCCGAACCCGCGGTTGTTACAAACCAACGAACCTTCGATTTGTCGAGCCACAAAAGCGCCATGAGCACAAGACCGACAGCAACATAAATAGCGAC
>JBEDJE010000080.1:0-5074 GCA_041172985.1 Actinomycetota bacterium | reverse complement strand
AGTACTCATACACTCTTCGTCGTAGAAGACCCTGTTTGAGTGATTGGGAGCAGCTGTCGCCAGATTGCGATCGTGCGGCGTTGCGCCCAAGAAAACCATGGCGCCTGGAACGTGGTTCAGAACGTAACCAAAATCTTCGGCACCCATAACCGGATTGGGTAATTCGATAAAGCGATCGTTACCGATGATTTCTTTGGCAATGTTTCCTGCTGTTTGTGCGTAGGTCTGACTATTGACGGTGACGTCGTATCCGTCTGTTAATTCAACAGTGACTTCAAGTCCATGTGCGGCCGCGATTCCTTCGGCGACCCGACGAACTCCATCATGAATCATTCGTCGCGTCACCTCGCTGATCGCTCGAATTGTGCCAAACACTTCGGCAAACTCGGGGATGACATTAAAGGCAGTACCGGCATGTACTTGGGTCACAGTCAAGACACCCGGGTTGAAGACGTTGATGCGTCGAGTGATCATTGATTGCAGAGCGCCAACAATTTCGCAGGCCGCGGGAATCGGATCGAGTGTGCGGAATGGTTCGCTGCCGTGCCCGCCCCGTCCAATGACACGAATGGACAAGGTGTCGCTTGATGCCATGATTGGCCCACCACGAGTGCTGATGAAACCGGTGGGCAGAGATGACGTGGTGTGAATTGCAAAAGCACCCGTGACTTCAGATGGCGATCCATCTGACATGGGACCAACATCAAGTAATCCTTCATCAAGCATGAAACGTGCTCCAGCATGTCCTTCTTCACCTGGCTGGAACATAAACACCACGCGACCTTGAATCTGATCGCGGTGGGCTGATAACAATCGTGCTGCTCCAACCAACATTGAGGTATGTGTGTCGTGACCACAGGCATGCATCACATTGTCGACTCGCGAACTGAACTCAACACCAGTGTCTTCAGGCATCGGAAGTGCATCCATGTCACCGCGCAACAACATGGTTGGTCCAGGACGAGTCCCTTCGAGTGAAGCAACTATGCCCGAAGTTGTTTCGTGAAGTTTGATACCTAGCGGTAGTCCTTCAAGAGCGGCGAGGACCTCATCGCGAGTTTTCGGTAGATGGTTGCCAAGTTCTGGCCATTCGTGCAAACGTCGGCGAAGGGCAATCGTGTCGTCGAGAAGTTCGCGTGATTCTTCAGTCAACGTCGAGATGTCGGTGGGATCGGCCATGTTCGTATCGTAGACCCGAGTGATCACTGATGTTTGTGTGGTAGGTAATGGGGGTGGGTTTGAACGCCGGAGATGAGCTCGTCGACATAGTTGACGAGTTTGACCATGTTGTTGATTCAGTTCCGCGTCGAGTGATGCGTGCTGAAAGATTGCGGCATCGGGCAGTTTTCATCGCGGTTGTCGATGGCATGGGTCGACTGCTCGTACACCGCCGTTCACCAGCAAAAGATGTGTGGCCGGGATGGTGCGATATTGCAGTCGGGGGAGTTGTAGGGGCTGGCGAAACCTACCTTGAAGCGGCCCATCGCGAACTAGCCGAAGAAATTGGAGTGACGACCGAAACGCTCGCCGAACTTGATCTTGGCGAGTCACGACCCTATGACGATGACCAGGTAAGTCTGCTGGCACATTGCTACATGGTGACTTCAGAAGGACCATTCACATTTGATGATGGTGAGGTGGTTGAAGCTTGGTGGGTGCATCGCGACGGGCTTGATGATTTGTTGGTTCGTGAGAAATTTCTACCTGACAGTCTTGCTTTGCTTTTACCGCACATTGATTTTTGATCACCGTAAAGGCGGTGTTCAATCCCACTCTGAACAACCGTGAACTCCACGGGATACCGAGAAGGGATGTTGTATGTCGCAGTTCACCATGGGAGGCATGATTGGTGCCGATCCCGATCAACTCATTTCGCTTGGCCACACCCTGAGTCGTCAGCGAGGTGATATTGAAAGTCTTGTGGCGGTCGTCAATGCCGCTTTGGCCTCGACCAACTGGACTGGCCCGGCTCGCCAAGTCTTCGAGCAGGACTGGCAGGCCTCATTTCGAACGGCCCTGTCCCGTCTCGGTGAGGCATTCGATCTTGCTGGACGAGACTGTTTAATGCGTGCCAACGAACTTCGGCGTGTGATGGGAACACCCTGAGTCAATATGACGCCTGACCGATTACGATATTGGCGTGCTACATGTTGAGTTCACCGTTGAGCCCTTTGTTGAAGGACAGCCGGGACCTCATGTTCGCGCCGCCGTGGCGGCAGTAGAGGCCCATGGCATCACGGTCGAGTTTGGGCCGTTCGCAACCGAGTTTGAGGCCAATGAAACAACTGTGTCGCTTGCAGTCAGTGATTTAGTGCGCGAGGCATATGCCAATGGCGCAACGCACGTCACTGTGCACATGGAAAAGATTGACGTATGACCTCGTCACCAATCGATCTTTCGCATCCGGTACTTGCAACGTTGCAGCCGCTCGTCGATGCTTTGGGCTGTTCGGTCATTGATGCTGATCAGATTGAAACTTCGGACATTCCGTTGGTCTTTGAGGGTCAATTGATCGCTGCCGTACGACTACCTGATTTACACGGTGCATTAGCTCGGTTGATCGATTCGGTTGAGCGAGAAATGGGACAACAACTTTCAGATATGAATCGCGAACAAAAACAGTTAGCAATTCGGCTACTCGATGAGCGTGGCGCATTCACTTTGCGACGTGCAGTCGAAGATGTCGCCGACGCCATGGGTGTTTCGCGCATCACTGTGTACAACTACCTCAACGCTATTCATCGTTGATACTTACGAATCAGGTAAGTATTCCTCGAGGCGACCAATCGTAAAGCCCTGTCGGTCAACGGCAGCTTTAAACGCAATCAAATTGTCCAACAGATCTCTACGGAAATGAGTAAGAAAGATGTCGCCTGGTTGCAGACCGGGACGTTGCAAAATGTCGACATTGCCCTCCCATAACTCGGAGTTCCAATTAACGACCACGTTTATTCCGCAGCTTGCTGCAGCGCGACGCGTGTTTTCATCAGATGACCCATACGGAGGACGCATGAGGTGGCCCGCATCTCCCAATTCTTCGGCAATCACATTTCTCATATTGCAGATTTCCGAAATCTGTCGTTGCAGACTGAGTCCCTTGAGGGCCGGATGACTCATAGTGTGCGAACTAATTGTTCCGCCAACAGTCAAAATTTGGGCGAAGTATGCCGGATCTTTGCGAAACTCACCGGAGACTAAAAACAAGGTCGCCGGCATTTTGTTGTCAACCAAAAACTGCATTGCTGCCGGATCTTTGACGATGCCGTCATCAATAGTGAGAAACACAACTCGGTCAGTGGTCTCGACGCGGGTGATTTTTGCCGCCAACCCGTTCACGGGAACAACTGGGGCAATGGACGACGTTGGAAATCCGACAGGCAGAGTTGTTGTGGTCGAAGTGGTTGTGGTCGACGTTGATGTCGTGGGTGCGGCAGCGATTGTGGTTGCCACCGTCTGAGCAGCAGTTGTCGTTTCTGCGTCCCCAGAAGCATCTGAACAAGCTGTACTTAACAAAGTGAGACTTCCGAGAATGATGAGCAAGGCCCTGCGATCATTAAAAATTCGAGCTACGTACACAAAATGGTCCCGCTTCACACTCTGCAGTCTAGAAGAATAGGCGTCGATGGCTACTTTTGATTGCTTAGCGTTTGATGCAGATGACACCTTGTGGCATAGCGAAGACGGGTTTCGCGCGACCGAAGTCGCATTTTGTGAACTTCTCGCGCCGTACGTATCAGACGGCGTTGATATCAAGGCTGCCCTGACTGCTACTGAACGCGCCAACTTACATACCTACGGATATGGCGTGAAGGCATTTGGCCTGTCCATGATTGAAGCAGCAATCACAATTAGCCAGGGCAAAGTACCTACCGAGGTGATGGTGCAGTTGCTTCAAAATGTTCGCGATCTTCTGCTGGCGCCGGTTCGTCTTCTTGATGGCGCACCAGAAGTTTTACACGAGCTGGCACAAGAGCATCGCTTGATTTTGATTACCAAAGGCGACCTTGTCCATCAGACTCGTAAGGTCACAACAAGCGGCCTTGATCACTTGTTTGATCACGTCGAAATTGTCTTAGAAAAAGATGTGGCAACATACTCAAAAGTTTTCCAAGATATTTCTGTTGATCCTCAACGGGTATGCATGGTGGGGAATTCGGTCAAGAGTGACATTTTGCCGATTCTTGAATTAGGAGGGCATGCAGTACACATCCCGTACCACTTCTTGTGGGAACTTGAACAGGCCGAACATCCGCCGACGAGCCCGCGCTTTGGTGAATTGAAAAATGTCAACGAACTACCTGCATGGATACATCAATTATCTATATGAACATGGATTATCTGAAAACTTTGGCACACTGAGGAGGCCATGTTGTTTCATTTCATTTCAACTCTGACCCCAACACCCGATCAGCCAACGACCGCACGCGAGGCAATCTCACAACCGCTACTTGTCGTTCTTATCATTGTTGGTGCATTTATTTTTACGCGCCTTTCACATGTAGTGATTCGTCGATTGGTGCGGTATGTCGCCCAACGCAGCATTTCTCGTCCATCACAGTGGTGGCGTACCCGAGCTCGTTATCAAGAACTTGAACAAGGTGAAGTGGGAGAAAATCGTCGCCGTCAACGCGTGGACGCCGTATCGCGTATGTTGCACCACCTTTTGGCAGTTGTGATTTGGGTTGGTGTGCTGATTGCAATCTTTCACATTCTTGAACTCAACGGACCTTTAGTTTTGTCGAGCGCCGGTTTCTTGGGTGCAGGTATCGCCTACGGTGCGTCGCAAAAAGTCAATGACTATTTGACCGGCTTGTCCGTTCTGATTGAAGATCGATACGGAGTTGGTGACGAAGTTGAAATCAGCACTGCTTTCCCCAATGGTGTCCGTGGAATAGTCGATCACATTGGCTTAGTTTCGACTCGAGTACGTGATGGTTACAGCACCGTGCACCTCCCGCACGCGGCATTGATCGCGGTGCGAAACATCAGCCAAGAACCCGTTGCCACGAAGCTTGCTATTCAGCTACCGATTGATGCCGAGCGGGGAGAGGCGGCCCTGAAAGCTGCTGAAACG
>JBEDJE010000079.1:0-5076 GCA_041172985.1 Actinomycetota bacterium | reverse complement strand
CCAGCCGAACTTGCTCAAGATTTCTTGACGCGCGGTATGTACCTAGTTGGTGGTGGCGGATTGCTACGCGGACTTGCGGAGCGCATTGAACGTGAGACTCAAGTACCAGTGCGCATGTCACAGATGCCACTTGAGGCAGTTGTGCTCGGTGCTGGTCACTGTATTGAGAACTATGACGCTTTGAAGCGCATGTTCATGGGTCAGCGACGTTAAGTCAATTGTTACTGATTTAGCCCGCAATGATCGGCACAATGAGGCCGTTCTGCGATAAGACCCAGACTTCTCCCTGAGCATCAGCCACGATTCCGACTGATTTTTCAACTGTTCCGAGATCGATGACACCACAATTTTGTCGCTGATCGTCAACGCATAGTGCCTGAACCTTGCCAGTGCAATAGTCGGAGAAGATGTACCAGGTTCCGCTGACCGGAACCTGCGAGCCGCGATAAACAACTCCACCCGAAATTGAGCAGTTGTTATCGACGTGTTCGTATTCGTAGACGGGTTCGACTGCGGTGAAGTTTTCATGCAGAGTTTGTTGGTCGGCATTGAATTCGTGTGTACCTTCGCGAGCACTCCAGCCAAAACTGACGCCTTGCACCTGATCAAAAGGAACGACATTGATTTCTTCCCAGCGATCCTGACCAACATCGGCAATCCACAAATCTTTGGTGACTGGGTCGAGTGCCGCGCGCCACGGATTGCGCAAGCCGACAGCCCAGGCCTCACCAGCATTCCATCGACCATCAACGGGTGTGATCTTCCAAATCTTGCCGAGTGGCGATGTGATATCTAATGCGTAGCGTTCTGGATCGTTGGCAAAACCACCGTCACCCATGAAGATATACAACGCACCGTCAGCATCAACGATGATGTCACCACCGTTGTGATTTGGATACGGCTGTTTGATGGTGGTGATGATGTTTTGCGACGTCTTGTCAAAGGTTCCATCGTCGGCAATCAAGAACGAAGCGACGACGGTGTCGCCAGCAAGGTTGGTGTAGTTGACGTAAGCGCCAGATCCGTCAGGAGTAAAGGCCAGACCGAGCAATCCTTGTTCGCCTTGCGCAATGGTGAGATCGCTGATGTCAAGTACTTGCGTACCTTTTGCGCCGTCGGTTTCAAGTTTAAAGATTTTTCCCGAACGTTCGGCGATGTACGACTGCAGTGTCGCAGTTCGACGAACTGCGATGTCGACAGGATCGACGTAGTCAGTGATCGGTGAGCCAAGTGTCGCGGACAACGTGGGCTCTGCGGCAACAGTTGTTGTTTCGGTGATTTCGGTTGCAGTAGTTGTTGAGGGTGTTGTTTCCCCGGCGGTTGTACTGACAAGAACTTCGGTCTCGGAGGCACAGGCAATTAAAGAAACAGCGGTCAGTGTTGCCAACACGCCGAGGCGAGCGTGAACCATTTTCATCACGAACGCTCGCGACGAATGAGACCTTCTTGAACAACAGTGATCGCAAGTTGGCCATCATGGGTATAAATCGAACCTGTTGCCAAACCGCGCGCACCCGACGTGGTGGGTGTCATCTGGTCGTACAACAACCATTCATCGGCTCGGAACGGACGATGAAACCACATGGCGTGGTCGAGGCTGGCCATTTGCAATCCGCTATCGGTCCAGTTGAGACCGTGCGGCAAAACTGTTGTGTCGAGAAGAGTCATGTCACTTGCATACGTGACGATGCACGCGTGAAGTGTCGGGTCGTCGGGCAAAGTGCCGTCGGCACGTAACCAAACTTTTTGTTGCACTGTTGGTGTGCGCGAACGCGACATGGGGTCGCCATCGACATAACGAATATCAATCGGACGCGGTCGGTCGTACCACTCACCAAGTAAGTGCTTGTGAGGAGCCATACGCGTTTTGAAGTCGGGGAGACTTTCGGCGTCGGGGACATCGGGCATTGGTACCTGATGAGAAAATCCTTCTTCGGGTGCATGGAAACTGGACTGCAAGTTGAAGATGGCTTGGCCGTGCTGAATAGCAACGACGCGTCGGGTCGAGAAGCTTTTGCCGTCGCGGATGCGGTCGACGTCGTACAAGATCGGGGCAGTGGGGTCGCCTGGACGCAAGAAGTAGGCGTGGAGCGAATGGACCCGACGGTCACGGTCGTCGATCGTGCGGGAGGCGGCAACGAGGGCCTGTCCGGCTACTTGACCACCAAAAACGCGCTGACGATTCTCTTGGGGCGAACGGCCTCGGAACATGTTGACCTCGATGGCTTCGAGGTCAAGAAGGGAGATCAGGTCGTCGAGGGCGTCAAACACCCTTACATCATGACACGCAGGAGCGTGTTTCACACGTGGTTCTTGGCTAGCGTCTCGCCCGTGGCACTTTTACCCTTGAACCCAGATGAACTCCTATCCACTACCCGCGCCGTGCGTAAGCGCCTCGATTTTGACAAGCCGGTCCCGGATGAACTCATTCGTGAGTGCGTGTCGTTGGCCATGCAGTCGCCGTCGGGCTCGAACAGCATGACGATGCAGTTCATCATCGTGAAGGACGAAGCCAAGCGCAAGGCCATCGGCGCCGTTTACCGCGAGTGCTTCTCGCAGTATCAGGCCATGGACGGCGTGTACATCCGCACCATCGACAAGGGCGACGCCGAACTGAACAAGCAGCAGCAGCGATCAGCCGACTCGGCTGACTTCTTGGGTGACCACATGGGCGACGCCCCAGTTTTGGTCATCCCGTGCAATGTCGGTGGACGTACCGAGGCTGCTGGCGGTCTCGGCATGATGGCTTCGTCGGTGATGGCAAACATCTTGCCCGCGATGTGGAGCTTCATGTTGGCCGCTCGTGCCCGTGGCATGGGAACCGCATGGACCACTGTGCACCTCATGATGGAACAGCAAGTTGCTGACATCTTGGGAATTCCCTTCGACACTGTGCAGCAGGTGTGCTTGTCGCCGTTGGCGTTCACCAAGGGAACCGATTTCAAAGCAGCCGCACGTCCCGACGCTGAAACCATTATTCACTGGGACAAGTGGTGATCTCTGCGCAACTGCGCGAATTAGCTCTTGCCACAACTGGCTTTATGCCCGTTGATGAAGGTGATGCATTACATGAAGCAGCGCTCGTTGCCGCGCGCGCATTGCCAGGTTTGCCCATGCTTGAAGTGGGTTCGTATTGCGGACGTTCAACGATTTGGTTAGGTGATGCGGCTCGTCAGACAAACACAGTGTTGTTTGCTGTCGATCATCATCGTGGATCCGAAGAAAATCAACCGGGCTGGGAATGGCATGACGCGTCGCTCGTCGACCCAGTTGTTGGCAAGATGGACACGCTTCCGTTTTTTCGCCATGCGATGTTTCGGGCCAACTTAGAAGAACATGTTTTGGCAGTCGTTGGTCAATCACCAATCGTTGCGAAAAATTGGACGAGTTCATTGGCGTTTTTGTTCATTGATGGTGGCCACGGTGTTGAGCCGGCACGACTTGACTATGAACTCTGGACGCCACATGTTGCGGTCGGTGGAACATTGGCGATTCACGATGTGTTTCCCGATCCCGCCGATGGTGGTCGCCCGCCGTACGAACAGATTTATTTGCCCGCAATTAATAGCGGTCGGTTTGAAGATGTGTCAGCAACAGGAAGTTTGCGCGTACTGCGCCGTGTGAAATAAGAAGGTCTTAAACAGGGCGTTGGGCAGCGCGTAACCCGGCCCACGCCAGATCGCTCACTTGACGGGCAATGAGTTCGGGATCGAACTCGCCACCAAGACGTAACAAGCGCCGCGAAACACCTTCGGCCAAACCGACAAGTGCATGTGCCAACGTGCGGCGGTGTTCGGGATCAATGTCGGCCGTAATGAGCGGTTCGATGGCGTCGGCAACTTGTGATTGAAACTTGCCAGCGGCTTCACTGAATTCGGGGTCGCGGCGCGAACCGCCACCGAACAACAACTGGAATGCATCGTGGTCGTCATAGACCCACTGGAAGTACGCACGGAAACCAAGTTCGGTGCGCCGACGTCCGTTACTTTGCGCAATTTCGGGAGCGGTGATGACCTCGAGCATGCGGGCGCCAGCATCTTCGATGAGCGCCAAGTAGAGCTCGCGCTTTGATTCGAAGTGTTGATACAAAACTGGTTTAGTGATGCCAGCTGCTTCGGCGACATCATTCATTGATGTCTGGTGGTAGCCCTCACGAGCAAATACATCGAGTGCAACTGCAAGTAATTGTTCGCGACGTTCGGCCGCTGGCATTCTTAAAGACATAACGACCTCAGGGTACCTTTACAGACCTTGAGCGACATCATCTTTTTCGGCAGCCTTGACGGCGTATCCGAGAACGATGGCAGGAGCAAGAAGGATTGAGCCGAGCACCATGCAAATGGTGATGAAGGTGACCATGGTGTCGTTGAAGTCACCCGTGAAAGCCACGATGAAAAGAGCGATGGCAGCAGCGAAAAGCAAATATCCGAGTCGATTGGCTCGTTTGGTCCACAAGGCAATCGTTGCCCGCCGAATCCGAACGGGATCAGGTGTCGATTGTGAGTTCTCGGGGGCATTCATAACGCTCTCAGCCTAGAGGGTGGGCTGACAGTCTCACGACGGGCTACCGTTCGCATGTGGCAGTTCTTGTGGAATGGTTTGAATCGGTATGCAAGGTGGTCATTGATCGCCCAGATAAGCGCAATGCGGTCGATCTAGCGACGTTGCAGGCTATATACGAAGCCCAAGCAACAGCGAAGTCGGGTGGCGCGCGAGTACTTGTTTTGACCGGCACTCCGCCAGCTTTTTGCAGTGGTGCCGATCTCGGTGGAGTTGAGTTGGGTGAATTCACCGACACCTTGTTGTCGGTCTTGCGTGGATTCGGATCGATGGATTGCCTGACGCTCGCGGCAATTGATGGCCCCGCTCTTGGTGCAGGTTCGCAGTTGGCTGCGGCCTGCGATTTACGTATTGCGACACCGAAGAGCAAGTTTGGAGTGCCGGCTGCAAAGTTGGGACTTGCTGTTGATTCGTGGACGGTTGAACGCATTGGGCGCGAAGCCGGATGGAGCGCGGCGCGTTACATGTTGTTATCAGCCGAAGCAATTCATGCTGATGAATTAGTTGGTGGCTTTG
>JBEDJE010000078.1:0-5776 GCA_041172985.1 Actinomycetota bacterium | reverse complement strand
CCAACTGTGTCAATCAAAGATCCGATTGATACCGGAACAATCAATCCCCCGATTGCTGCAGCCCCGACTATCCATGCGGTGGTTTGAGCCGAGAGTGAGAGTTTCTCGTCAACCATGGCAATCATGGTCGGATATTGCGGACCCGAAGCGAATCCAAAGAGTCCCGCGCCTAACCAAATTGAAAGTGCGTTGGCATCTCCCACAATCATGATGCTTAAGCCCACTAACGAAAACCCGCACGCCCATCCAACAATTGTGAGTGGCTTAAACATCTTGCTCAATGGAATAGCCACTAAACGTGCCAAGGCAAACGACGCCCAAAAAACTGCGGTAACAAATGCCGGGTTCGAACCACCAAGTCCTTGATCTTCGGCGTAAGTGTGGATCCATCCGGCAAAACCGACTTCGCCACCGACATAGAGCAGAAAGAAAACTGCCACCTGTACGACAACTTTGGTTGGCAACTCAGGTCGGTGAATATCTGGTGCATGTTCTGGTTCAAATGGCGAATCACGACGGCCAAGTATGGCAATAGAAACCAGAGCAAAAAAGCCGACCACAATAGAAACAGGCCACAAATGATCGGTGAACGAAATTGCTCGATCAACAATCAGCGGAGCAAGTAGCGCACCAACTCCGAAAAGCAAATGCATGGCATTGAGCGCCGGACCAGCCCACACCACCATGATGTTCATTGATGCATCGGTCATGCCGGTCGCCGACCCAATCAAGGCTGCACCAATGGCCGCGTACATGTACGTTGAAGCAAGGGCGATGAACAGCACGCCAACCGAAAAGGCAACAACCCCGATACGCAGCACCACATGGCCACCCCAGCGCGTGACCCAACGCCCACCAACTAATGCCCCGAAAAAATTGCTTGCAGCAATCACCGCAAACAAGATTCCGACAACTCCAGCACTGACTCCTAATTGGTCCTCTAGGTATGAAACCGACGGGCCCAACAACGACAGGGCTATGCCCATCACAAATGCGACGTAGAAATATGGGAAAACTGGTTTCAGGGCATACTCACGATTGAGACAGTGCCATTCGCCCCATCAACAGTGATCGTTGCTCCATCTGGAATACGAACTGTTGCGTCGGTAACGCTGACCACGCAAGGGATGCCGAGTTCACGACTCACGATGATCGCGTGACTCACGACAGCACCGACGTTCACGACAACTGCCCCAGCCGCAACAAAAAGCGGCGTCCACGCCGGGTCGGTGAATGGCGCAACCAATACTTCGCCTGGTTCTAAGGCCATCGGATCAGCAGCATCAAGAATGATTCGTGCCTTTCCGGTGTATGTGCCAGGAGCACCAGACATTCCCGTCAATACTTCACCAGCGTGCACGGCAACAGCAGTTGATTCTCCCTTGAGCGCCCACTGCGACAAAGGCGCAACAACACCATTCACGATAAATGGTGGCTCAAGTTGAAAGAGCTCAAGGTATTGACGTTCGCGTTGCGCGAGTCGAGCCCTGAATTCGTCAGGCTGAGCAACGAATGCATCAAGTTCGTCGGCAAGCAACATACAGATTTGTGATGTGGTGTACCCGGTGCGGGCCGCCAATGCAAAAGCAGCCATACGAACTTCGTGTACAACCTTGATGATGTTGGTCTTGGCCCGTTCGCGACCCGCCAAGTACAAGTGTGCAGATTTCAGGGCCATTTCAAATTGTGCCAACGCTTCAGGGTCACCAGCCAATGCTTCACGCACCCGTTTTTCAGCAGCACGGCGAAGTTCGGCATTCTTTTCATTACGAATGACTGGGCTTTCACTATTGGCTGCGCCACGCATCGTGTCAATCAATGACGCCGCGAGTGTCGGCTTGGTCTCCCAAGTATCGGAACGGATGTCCCATTCATTCGGACCACGGCTACCGAAGTCGTGAATAAATGCTGCAAACTTTTCTGCATACTCACGTGAGTCTTTAGACAATCGTGAGAGTTCCCACATCGCCCGACTTGGAGCAGCCGAATCAACATCGCCAATGGCCGTGATCAGAGTCAACACAAGCGAAGGGTCACCCAACGCTGTAGCAATTGCACCAAGTGCCCCTGGTCCAATTGAAGTACCGGCAGTCATATCAAGATGATGTTGAAAGTCTCGACGCAAAGTAGCCGTGAACGAACGCATGCGGTTGATAAGTGATACTTCATCAAGGTTTGCCAAGTCGGGCCGCGAAGCCCGTGCTTCGTTGGAAATCTTTTGATCCTCAATCAATTCAGGAAGAGATTGTGCCGTCATGACTCGGCCCATCCATTCACCTAAGCGCGCCGTGTTGTCGGCGTTCTCATGCCACGGCTCAGGAATATACGGAGGCACATCAGGATGAGTCCCAAAGTAGGTGGCATCAATCATTTCGGGGGCAAGACCAGGACCGCGCACACCAAACAAACGCGCTGTTGACGCATTGATGAAGAGGTAGCCACCAAAGAGTCCGACTACTTCTGGCTGACGGGCATCCATTTCATGGTCGCTAAATGTTCCGACATCGATTTGACAATCACGCCAGCCCATGACGACTCCGGGTTCCCACACCACGGTCCAACACAACGGGCTACAGGGGTCAGGTAAAACTTCACCGGCATTCGCCCGGGTGTACACGGGCAACTTCTGGCTCGGCGTCCAGTCAGTCAACCATCGATCTGGCAATGAAATTCCTGAGTTCATAGCAATCCCCCGTGATCCTTGTAGTCGCATTCCCCGAGCGACGTATCTCCGACAATAGTCAGTCATTATCAACAACAAACCACTTGCCGTACTTACTGTCACACCAACAGGTATCCGTCCGATAGGAAATCTTTCGGCAACACGGGCAGACTTTCAAAGTGACTGAATTTGGCCAAGCAAACGACACCCCCGGAGACCTCAGTTGGGGTTCGTTCACAGAAAATGCCCCCTGGGTACTTGACCGAGACAATGTTCGCTGGTTGTCACTCGCCCCCGGGCTTCGCTCTCGAGCAAGTGCCGAAGTCCCCGCCCTCACCACACCGCGCCGACTACCTCCTGGATTGCGTGTCATCACTGTCGCGACACAAATCATCGGCGCTCTTGCTCCGTGGTACGTAAAGAAAAAACGCGGGAAGTTCACTGATGTTTCAAGTAGCCATGCCGATGTTTCGCTCCGTTTACGTAAGGCCGTTGAAGTTCTCGGACCGACGTATATCAAACTCGGACAGATCATTTCTTCTGGCGAAGGCCTCTTCCCTGCCGAACTTGTTGATCAGTTCAAAAAGTGTCGCGACCAAGTTCCGGCTGAACCATTTGCAACTGTTCGACAAACTGTCGAACAAGACCTCGGCGCACGTTTGGAAGATATTTTTGAATGGTTCGACGAAAAAGAACTCGCCGCGGCATCTATCGCCCAAGTGCATGCCGCTCGTTTACTCACTGGTGAAGATGTTGTTGTCAAAGTACAACGACCGCGCGTCGCTTCACTCGTTCGCAAAGACCTCACAGTCATGGCCTGGATTGCCCCGTATCTTGTCGGCCGAATTCCAATCGCCGCATTGGCCAATCCCCCTGCTCTCGTTGAGTTGTTTGCCGAAACAATTGTCGAAGAGCTCGACTTCCGCCTTGAAGCATCAAACATGCTTGATGTCGCCGCAATGTTGCACGACTTGGGCCAAGAGGGTTACGTCGTACCACGACCGCATCCACAACTTGTGACCCGTCGAGTCTTGGTGATGGAACGAGTCTCTGGTTTCAACTTTGATGATGTGGCTGGCATGAAGGATGCGGGCATCGACACCGAGGCAGTCATTCGCACCGGAATGATCGCATTTATGGAAGGTGCCATGATCCATGGAATTTTCCATGGCGATTTACATGGCGGAAACCTTTTCGTTCTGAAAGATGGCCGAACTGCGCTTCTTGATTTCGGAATTGTGGCACGCTTATCTCAAGAACGCCGTTTGGCTTTCTTGAGATTGATGTTGAGTGCAACCACCAATGACATCAAAGGCCAAATGGCAGCCTTACGAGACTTAGGTGCCCTGCCTTTTGACACCGACCTTGATGCTGTCATTAGAGATTTACGCCTTGACCTGCCGACCATCGATCCAACAACACTCTCGGGCGAACAGATGGTCAACGAAGTTCAACGTGTCATCAAGGCATTGCTTGGTTATGGCGCGAGTCTTCCCAAAGAACTCATGCTGTACGTCAAAAACATGGTGTTCTTAGATGGCGCAATTTCACGATTGGCGCCCGAACTCGACATTTTGGGTGAAGTCGCCAATATCTCAATGATGTTTGCTCAACGCCATGGCGAACGACTCGGCAAAGAACTCGGAGTTGATCCAAGCGCAGTCGAGTTTGATATGTCGGGCGTCAAAGCAAGTCTCGGACTTGAAGAGAACGTTGATCAAATGACGTATAAAGATCTACAAGCACGCCGAGAACTCATTCAAAAACGTATGCGCGATCACGTGGGTCGATAACTACTAGATTTGATGCGTTATGCGTCTCGTCGTCGCTCGTTGCAGCGTTCAATACTCTGGTCGCCTCGATGCGACACTGCCCGAAGCGGTACGCCTCATCATGGTCAAGGCCGATGGTTGTGTTGCGATCCACAGCGATGGCGGCGCCTACAAACCCCTCAATTGGATGACAGCACCCAATACCGTTGTCGAACTTGAAGGACAATGGGTCGTCACCAATCCAAAGGGTGAAACCCTGACGATTCACTTGCACGAAGTCTTCACCGACAATGCTCACGAATTTGGCGAAGATCCGGGCTTACAAAAAGATGGCGTCGAAGCACACTTGCAAGAATTACTTGCCGCTCTCCCCGACACCATCGAATCTGGACTCACTTTGATTCGCCGCGAATGGCCCACACCGATTGGTCCCGTCGACTTGATGTGTGTCGACGCCGACGGCAATTACGTCGCGGTCGAAATCAAACGACGCGGCGAAATTGATGGCGTCGAACAACTCGCTCGTTATCTAGAACTTCTACAACCCGACAGCAATCTCAAAGGCTTGCGCGGCATTTTTGTCGCTCAAGTCATCAAACCTCAGGCCAAGAAAATGGCCGAGCAACGCGGAATTGGCTGGGCTGAAGTTGATTACGAAGATCTTCGGGGCCGACGCCCCGAAGAACTACGTCTGTTTTAAATTCTGTCTCTTTTGATTTCAGGCGTGTCGTACGAGACCTTGGTCGATCACAACACGATCGCCCACTGATGTCGTGAACACGGTTTCACCGGCCCCAACATTCCACATCCGAACCGTCAACGCGTCTCCCGGCATAACGGGCGACGAGAACCGACCTTCAATGTGCTTGAACTTGGTGACATCGTTATTGCACAAGGCGCCCAACAATGCGCGACCCGTGAAACCATACGAGCACAAACCGTGCAAGATCGGTCGGTCAAACCCACCGATAGCAGCAAACGACGGATCGGTGTGCAACGGATTGCGGTCACCCGACAAGCGATACACAAAAGCCTGATCGGGTGATGTTTGCAATGTCACTTCGTGATCCGGAGCCTTGGCCGGCGGCTCATTCTGTGGTCCCGAAGGTCCACGCTCGCCATCCCAACCACCTTCACCGCGAATGAATACTGACGAACGAGTGGTCCACAACAATTCGCCGGTCTTCAACTTGGTTTCGGCTTCTGTCACAACAACAGCCGCCTTACCCTTGTCGTACATCGCGACAACCTTGTCTTGCACAGTTGCTTCGGCTTCAACCGGAATGGGACGGTGCAAGGTGATTGCCTGTGAACCGTGAACCAACATTGCCCAGTTAAAGGT
>JBEDJE010000077.1:0-6561 GCA_041172985.1 Actinomycetota bacterium | reverse complement strand
AAATGGAACGCCAGGCTCATCAATTCTGTTCCAGATCAATGACTCGTTCGACCAGAACTGTTCAGGAAAAACGAACCACACCTTGTCGAGCAAACCCATACGCATGGTGTTGATTGCGTTCTGATGAGTGTCGGGTAGTGGGGGATTGAACGAAATGTCGCCGGCGGCCAACACGCCAAGTGGCACCGTGACAACGACGCGGTCGCACGAGAATGTTCCGTCGTTGTCGAAAGTGAGTTCTGCGCCATCGTCATTCCAAGACACTGTGCGCACTGCAGTACCTAAACGAATGTCGAGACCTTCGGCGAGATGATCAGCCACACCGCCGTAACCACCGAGCACGAGTAGGTCGTCGCCGCGAGAACCTTCTTCGGTGCCCCACCATGCAGACAATTCGTCGGCGTTTGCTCCGTATTCACTGGCAAGTTCGACTTCGTCAATATGGTTGAGTGCGAGTGGGTTAATCGTTTCACCGTTAGCTGCGATTGCGGCAGCGATTGACAGATCTGACTCTGCGCCGTTAACTGATTCAATTGCAGATTCGATGGCGTCAGTTGCCGAGTCGAGAGAATCTTGGGTGACATCACCAGCGAACAACGTTGTGTCATTGTCGTAATCAAAGGCGGCGGTGTTGATGTCAAGGTTGCTGAGTATTTCGGCTAAGTCGCTCGCGGCGACATCATGCACCCACGATGCACCTAACTCAATGGGGATCGGCCACGTGTCGGCGCGAACGGTGGCGACACGACCACCAATTCGGTCGCGTGCTTCAAAGATCACAACCGAGAAACCTGCGTCATGCAAGGCGCGCGATGCTGCGAGTCCCGCGACTCCGGCACCCAGAACTGCAACGACTTCTTTCGCGTCAGCAACGTCGATTACTTCTTGTGCTGAGCGCGTGCCCGATGCCTGTGCACCATGCACGGTTGCTGGTGCATCGCTCGATGTGGCTTCGCCAGCAAAAAACAATCGGCCGTTAATTGGCTGAGCCAATGCAACACGTAGTGATGGGGTAGCGCCAACGGGAAGAAACGAATACGAACCGCGCGCCCATTGGTCGGACGACCATGATGAGCGAATCATTGCGAGCGGCTCGGGTACGCGACGAGGTTCGTCGGCGGCATCGGTATTTTCAGACTCCTCAGTTGCTGAAGTTCCGCACGCTGCGAGTGTGATCGCTGCCGGCATCGTTGCGAGCAATCGAATGATGTCGCGTCGCGATGGAGTCACCTGATCATTCTGACAGATGTGCTTTGGTGTTGTTGAAACTGTGTCAGGTCATCATTCTCGTCAGAAACGGCTCTCAATCAACGAGTGAAGGCTTAGCCACGGTGCAATTTCAAAACTCTGAAGCGTTTAGAGTTTTGGGTGATCAGGAGGTGAAGAGCCATGGGCATGCAACCAAAACCCATGAAGTGTCCCGTTGACCTCGCCTCGGTTGATCTCTTTGGTGCAGGTGCGCAAGAGCATTGGTACGAGATGTACGAAATCTTGCATCGCGACGCGCCGGTGTTACGTATTCCTGATGGAGGTTTGAAGCCGGGTACTGACGCTTACGTTCTGACCAAACACGCCGACATCAACACGGTAGTCAAAGACCCCGAACGTTTCACGGTGATGGGGCAGAGGCGAGTCAACGACTGGGCTAACGATGGTTTGTCGGGTGAGGACGTGTTTACAACGTCGCGTAACTTGATGACTGCATCGATGGTGACGCTGCGACCTACACAAGAGTTATATATCAAACATCGCAAAGAACTCACCGATCCGTGGGTGGGCACTGGTGCATCACGACATCGCGAGTTGATTGAACGTTTAGCCAATGAACTCATTGATGAATGGATTGATAACGACTCGGTTGAGTTCATCAGTCAATTTGCTCGGCCGTTACCGCAACGAGTGTTTGCATCAATTCTTGGTTTTCCATTTGACGACATTCCGCAATTGGCCCAGTGGGGCGATGCTGTTGTCACACCGTTCGTACACGGCACCGGACTCAAACACGAACTTGCTCCCGAACAAGCAAGTGAAATGTTTCGCCGCCTCGAAGGTTTTCAGGATTACATCTACGAACAGGTACGCGCCAAACGATTGAATCCGCAAGATGACATGGTGAGCTTCTTGTGTGAAGTGCATTATCAAGCACTCGATCGCAAACTGACCGACCTTGAAATCGCTGGCATTGTTCACGCGATGATTATTGGTGCGCTTGAAACAACGCAATACGCGATTGAAGAACAAGCGCAGATGTTGTGTGAAAACGTTGGTCTGTTTGACACAGTTCGCAACGATCGCACGAAGTTACGGGCGTTCACCGAAGAAAGTATGCGTTTACGTTCGCCAACTCATGGCCTATCAACGCGTGTGACGTCTCGTGATGAAGTCTTTCAAGGTGTCAATGTTCCTGCGGGTTCACTGCTTCATTTACGTTTTGCGGCGGCCAACGTTGACAGTGATGAATTTGAGTGTCCATTCGATCTTGACCTTGAGCGTCATGGAGTCACGCGGCACTTGGCATTTTCGGCTGGGCCACGAGTGTGTCCCGGGGCCAACTTGTCGCGCATTGAACAACAAGTGGCGTGGGATGTGTTGTGTGATCGCTTGTCAAGTATCGAATACGGCGAAGGCAACGATTGGCAACATCAACCAGGCATCATGCTCGGCACACTGAAGTTAAATCTCAAGTTCACCAAAGCCTGATTTCGCTTGAATAGTTATAGGGGAGCACAAGCCCCTGGCGGACTGTCGTAACGGCTGTCTTTCGCCCACTCGCCAGTGACCCAGGAGTCGTCAATAGGCGGAGTGATGCCCTTAAATCGTGTCGACAACTCTTGAATAAGCCATTGCGCCGATCGAAGTGCACCAGTGGGGCACACATGAATGCCATCTCGTTTACGTTCGGGGTTACCGTCACCATCAATGTCTCGAATAAAAACGTCACCGAGAACCGAACGTTGATCAAGGTAGACAATCGAGCCATCTGATTGGTCAGCGATAGCGCGCGCTTTGTCTTCAAGAGTTGTCTGCCCAGGCTCAGATTGATCGTCGGCGATTGATGGGAATGAGACAAAGACCAGTCGCAGATTTCGAACGGCAACAAAATTGGCGAGTTCAACAAGAGCTGCTTGTTGTTGGTCATCGTCTTGTTGGGCATCCCACACCGAAAGTTGCAAAATCAACAAATCAACGGCGTAGCGATCTAGCTCAACGGCGAGTGATTGCAACGGTGTCGTGTTGACATCCGTCGGCACAATTCCGACTCCGCCAAAAGCTCCTGAGTGCACGGTGACATTGGCTGCATTCAATTCGGCTTCAATCGCCGGCCACATGTCGTAGGCAACCGAGTCGCCCAGGTAATACAAGCTCGAAACAACGGGCTTTGGTTGAACCAAAGTGCTGGATGTTGTCGTGGTGGTCAGTTGAGGTGACGGCTGGGTAATGGTGGTGGCGACCGCCGAAGTAAGTGCGTCGGCGTCGACCTTGTTTGTGGTGTCCGGAACAGTGATCACAGCCCAGATGATGATTGCTGCTAACGATGTCGCGACAAAGACCTTTCTTCCTTGCGAGCCATGTACCCACTTCGCCTTGTGTCGAATGGGTTGCTCAATCAAGTAGTACGAAGCGATGCTGAGTGCAAACGTGATTACTAGACGTATCGCCGTCAGCGCTGAGCCGTTGACATTGATACGTTCGCTCGTGCAGAAGATAAAGACGGGCCAATGCCAGAGATACAAAGCGTACGAAAGTCGCCCGATGTACGCGATCGGAGGCCACGAGAAAACGAGGGAGAACTTACTGCTTGAAGAAGCAACAAGAATTGCCAGAAGTGCCGATGCAATGGAGTGGGCGAAAAGCCCACCACGAAAGAGCCACTCACTTTGTCCGTCAACAGTGAACCACATCAACCCAAGAACAAGTACGAGAACGACTGTGAGACCACTTGCGATAGTGCGGAACTTTTGAATTCCCGTAGTAATTGCGCGTCGTACTGCCGGCAACGCAACGAATGCTCCGCAGAGCAATGAGAAAGACCGCGTGTCAGTGCCCATGTACACGCGAGTCGGATCTCCGCCGTTGTAGATCGCCAACATTGCAACGAATGATGCAACGATGCCGATGCTTGTGAGTGCGGCTAAACCACGGGCTCGCCCGATGCGCCAAGCGACGATGACGAGCACGGGCCACACCAGATAAAACTGCTCTTCAATCGCCAAGCTCCAGAGATGTTCGAATGCTGATGGAGCAGCAAATGCATCCCAGTAGCCCGACCCTGAATAGATCTGATGCCAGTTAGCCATATAGAACTGCGACCAAACGACGTCGTTGCGAGCAATGATCCATTGGCCGGTGTCGGCGAAAAGTCGAAAGAAAACAACGACGACAACGAGAAGCACCATGACGGCGGGAAGTAATCGTCGAAGTCGTCGTCCCCAAAATCCGATGAGGTCGACGGTGTTGGTTCGTTGCAGTTCGTCAATTAACAAAGTGGTGATCAAAAAGCCTGATAGGGCAAAGAAGAGATCAACACCAAGAAAGCCACCGTTCAGGCGGTTGTCGTGAAATGCCAAAACTCCAATGACAGCCAAGGCTCGCAACCCATCTAGCCCGGGCAGATGCGGGCGAGTGGTAGCGGTTTGATTCACGGAGTTAATGGTACGAGGTATGGCCAGTACCGCAGGATCTGGTCGCTCTTGTAGTGACAGATTAAATGCCACTAGTTTGGAACTGTTCAACCAGAACTTGTTTATGTACGGCGGGAGATTTGCGATGTCAGCTGACAAACCACAACGACTCATTTCAGATATGCGTGGTGTTCGCTACGGCGAAGTGCTCGCCGTGATGTCGCGCGATGAAAAGTTACAAGCCGATGTTTATGGCACGCAGATGATTAACGATTGTCCCGCCGAATTATGGGACACGCTCAATGCTGACGAGATCGCCAAAGATATGGGTGCCTTGTTCGTCAAACTCAATGGCCCGCGTTACTGGATGCTCGATGGTCTTGGCACCAAGGTCGCCATCGTCGAGCCAGTGATGCGCGAATTCAACGGTCTGATGATGCGTCGAATTGCCACGGTCGACTTGGGCGATACTCCCAGCACCGTGCCGTATCAAGAGCGTTTCGTCAACCGCGGTGCAGTGTTCTTTTTTGATGCCGGTTCTGTTGTCTATGAACTCATCAACGCTGAAGGCAAGGCCTACGTCATGCAGGCATATTGCGTGGGGGTCGACCCAACGCTGTCTCAGGCGAATCTGGGTGATTTGGCCAGCCGGTTGAAGTTGCCCGCTGGCTGGACCTTCCGGTCGCGCCTTTTGGATGAAGAAATGGTGGTCGACACCACCGATCATGCCGCCACGGTGGTGCAAGACGAACTCGAGAACACCTACACCCTGCCGTATTGATTCTTGGCCCCCAGGTGATTCTGGTGCAGCATCGTTGCGTATTTCGTAACAATCCTGCACCAGAATCACGGACAAAAAAGAACCCCCGCTGCTTGCGCAACGGGGGTTCGAGTTATTGGACTAGGAATTGCTCAGCGCTTGCGAGCGGCTGCCTTCTTTTTGGCAGGAGCCTTACGTGCTGGGGCCTTCTTGGCGGGAGCCTTGCGGGCCGGAGCCTTCTTCGCAACTGCCTTCTTCTTGGCTGGAGCCTTCTTAGCAGGAGCTTTTTTGGCCGGAGCCTTCTTAGCAACTGCCTTCTTGGCGGGAGCCTTGGCAGCTGCAGCAGCAGCAACGGCGCCAGCCTTGTTCAACTTCGGTGCCGGAGACACACCAAGGGCGATGTCCTTGAAGCCCTTGAGTGCGGTGATCTTGGCAACAGTCTTCGCAGCGATCTTGATGGTCGCACCCGTTGCTGGGTTACGGCCCATGCGTGCGGGACGCTTGATCTTTGCGAATTTTGCAAAACCGGAAAGGTTGACGATTTCGCCCTTAGCCACGTTGGCCAAGATGACGTCGATCGTACCTTCAACGGCTGCTGTAGCCGTCTTCTTGTCGATACCGGTGTGGTCGGATACTGCTTGGATGAGGTCGCGTTTCTTCATGTACGTAAACATATTTCATGAAAATGCGCCGATGGTGGATTTCCGTTGATTTTCTTGAGATTTTTTGAAAATTCGGAAATGAGGGCTCGGGCAGTTCTGTGGTCGTTGAAATTCAAAAACCATCAGTACTGACTGTTTTGCCGGCGAAGCTTTTCCAAATACCTAATGATTTATGCACTTTCAACGTCAGAAGGTGATTGTGGCGAATAAGGAGTTTTACTTCGCAGGGCGGCTCTGAAGTCTCTGTGGTGTTTCGTCACTCCCTAAATTCGGTGGCGAAGTGCTCGTAGCCTGAGCAGTCGTGATTGTGATTGATGCCCAGGGACTCAAAGCCTCGCGACCCAACCGTCCGTTGTTTGCTGATGTTTCGATCACTCTGAGCGATGGCGATCGTGTAGGCGTTGTTGGCCTGAACGGCTGTGGCAAGAGCACGTTGTTACGCATCATCAGTGGCGAACAAGAACCAGAAGATGGTGTCGTTCGACGTGGCCGTAATGCTCGAGTCGGAGTATTGAGC
>JBEDJE010000076.1:0-5169 GCA_041172985.1 Actinomycetota bacterium | reverse complement strand
ATACCATCGTGACAATTTTGATTGCATCAATTGTCGTTGGAATATTCGCCGCCATCTTCCCGGCTCGACGCGCTGCCAAACTTGATGTGCTTGATGCCATCGCAACTCAGTAAGGGTGTCATATGAGTTTTCAATCTTCTGATCTCACACCCAGCCAACTTGAATTCATGCGAGAAAATCTGTTAGCAACTTTGACAACTTTGCGCGCCGATGGTTCGCCGCATGTTGTCCCAGTTGGGTTCACGTTTGATACTGATAACAACATTGTGCGCGTCATTACATTTGCCAAGTCAATGAAGGCACGCCATGCGGCCCAAGGTGGCCGAGCCGTCGTGAGCCAGGTTGATCGCGGTCGTTGGATCACCCTCGAGGGAACCGTACGTCTGCGCACCGAAGCCGATGTTGTCGCCAAGGCCGTTGAGGCGTATGCGGCCCGCTATCGTCAGCCAAAAGTTCGAGAAGATCGAGTTGTCGTGGAAATCACTATTGACAAGGTGATGGGACGAGCCTAAAGCAGACAGCAAGTCTGCCGGCCGGTCAGCCGAGTTTTTCTAAATCATCAAAGATTTTGTGGCGCTTGCGAGCAGCAACCGCGTCTGACAAATACATCAATTCGGCAGGATGAGTTGGCGTGTGATCGCCTTGCAACAAGTTGTTCGGAATCAATCGACGATCTAAGCGACCTTGACAATCTGGGCACCAATACAAATTTCGGCGCGACGCACCGACAATCTTGAACTCGACTGTTCCACGACAGCGGATGCATCGCTGGCCGTTGCGCCCGTATATCGAAGGCGAAGCGTCGGGATCACTACGTACGATTCGTGATGCTGTTTCAATTAACACTGCACAGTCTTCATACGAAAGATCTGCCATCTTGGCAAACGGACTCAATCCAACTGCCCATAACGTTTCGCTTCGTGCAACATTTCCAAAACCACTAATGACTGATTCGTCCATCAAGACATCAGAGATCATGGCATCGGCGTAGCGGTAATCAAGAAGACGTTGCGTGCATCCTGAGAGATCGGTTCGTTCGTGAGCGATATTCGGACCTACTCCACCAGATTGTGGATGACGCTTGCGATCAGGTTGACGATATGTCTCGACAATCGGCGCATCAAAACAAACTGCGACCCAACCTTCAACTTCAATCACAACGCGCGCACGGTATGTCTCTTTGCGCCACATTTCATCAGAGCGATACAGATGCCACTCACCACTGAATCGCAATGCTGTCGACAAGACAATTCCATCGTCCCACTGCACTAAAATTTCGCGACCTTTAACGGTGACACTTTCAATCACACTTCGTTCAACAGGAGCTGGTCCAATTGTCGACATCGCGTCAAATCGCAATGTCGGCAGTCCGACTAGTGCGGTACGCATGGCGGCCACCGTGTGGTTTGTTTTTCCACGTATCGCCATATGTAAATGATAAATCACCCAAGTCCCATGGCTGGGCATACTGCAGAAAAACCGATACGGTATTTGTGCATGAGCCAGCAAGACCCCGACGACTCTGAACCGGTTGCCCCCATTGATCCGACCGACTCAATTCAGACGCAACTCGATCGTGCACGTGCTCGTCACGGAACAATCGGAGCAGTGGTCTTTAGTGCGATGCTCGGAGTCGACAAAGTTTTGGGTCGTAAACCCAAAGATGAAGGCGCAGTGATCTGGGAAGCGTCAGGAGAGCCCGAAGATATTGATGCAGATGGCATCACTATTGATGTTGACGATCAAACCAAAGTGGTGTCACAACTTGGCGCAGGCAAAATTGCCCGCCGCGTTCGCAAAAAACGAACCGCCAAATAAAACCGGGCCGTAATGTAAAACCTACTTACGGAAGCTCGCCGACGTGAGCAAGACCCAAACGCAAGAGTCGATCTTGCCCGCCTGTCATATCGGCTGCGATCTTTGCCGAGGCCGCTTCGGCTGGCGTGAACCATGCCAGGTCTAAGGCCTGCTGAGTCGGCGTGCAGTCACCAGAGACTGGAACGACATAAGCCAAGCTGACGGCATGGTGGCGAGGATCGACAAAGCCACTGATATCGGGATCGGGGAAATACTCGGCGATGGTGAAGGGAGCAGGGTTGGCAGGCACCTTCGGCAAAGCGAGCGGACCAAGGTCTTTTTCGAGATGACGAATGAGAGCATCTCGAACCCGTTCGCCGTACAAAACCCGACCCGACACCAACATGCGGCTAATCGATCCATCAGAAGCGACTCGCAGTAAGAGACCCACTTGGGTCACTCGTCCAGATTCGTCCACACGAACTGGGATCGCATCCACATAAACGAGGGGCACATTGGCACGAACCGAGGCCAGCAAATCTGGGCTAAGCCACGCAGTTCGGGTATCGATTTGATCACTCACAGGACACAGTTTCTCAGATCAGCCCAGCAAGTGGGTGGCAAACAGCTGTGACGCCGAAGTTTTAGGGGGTGCGTGGTCGTTCGAACGACCGGCGAGCGTCCTCCACTTGCTTCCACACGTAACAACCCACGTGGTGATCATTCACCAAGCCCATTGACTGCATGAATGCATACATCGTTGTTGGCCCCACAAAACTCCAACCCCGCTTTTTCAGATCTTTGGACAACGCAATGGACTCGGGCGAGGTGATGAAGGTCGATACGTCGGCAGCCGTCGGTCGTTTTGGACGCGTTGAGGCTTTGGGTTCGAATTGCCAGATATAGGCACCCAATGAACCGCATTCTTTGATGAGTTCGCGACACCGTTGAGCATTGTTGATCGTTGACTCAATCTTGCCTCGATGCCGAACGATTGATGCGTCCCCCATGAGTCGCTCAATATCTGTTTGGGTGAACTTGGAGACCTTATTGATATCGAACTTTTTGAAACAACGCCTAAAGTCCTCGCGCTTATTCAGAATCGTGCTCCATGACAGACCACTTTGAAAACCTTCGAGACATAACTTTTCAAAGAGTCGTGATTCTTCGGCTGTCGGGAATCCCCATTCGGTGTCGTGATAGTGCGACATCAGCCCCGGCGTTGATCCCCAGGCACAGCGTGCTGGCTCGGCGGAAACTTTCACTTCGGTCGCCCACCAGCAATCGTTGTTCGTCGCAGTTCGCGCCGAAAGCCAGCGTAGTCGTTCAGCGCAACGTGTTGCGTTGAACGGTTGTCCCAAATAACTACATCTCCGGCCTGCCAGCGATGTCGGTACATAAATTTCACGTCGGTCGTATGCAAGTGCAAAAACGCCATCAGCGACTCTGCTTCATCAGTCGCCATGTTTTCAATATCTCGAACGTAGGCGCGATTAAAAAACAAAACCTCTTTGTGGGTTTCGGGGTGTACGGGCACCAAAGGATGAACCTCGTATTCGTTTGCCGAGTCATCACAGACAATCTGCATGCCACTCATCCCTGTGTGCAGCGCTTGCATTTTCGGCGAGTAAGCATCGCGAGCCGAATGAACTGCTTTCAGTTGTCGCAGACGTTCGCGCATCGGTTCATGAAGCGCGTTCCAAGCTGCGGTCATTGAGGCAAAACAGGTGTCGCCACCCCAAGCCGGCACATCGACAGCCGACAAGATTGTGAAAGACGGTGGTTCGGCTTGGAAGGAGAAATCTGAATGCCAGGCACCGCCAAAATTAAAGGCCGCGCCTTCATCGGCTTCTTTGACGACCCGAATGACTTCGGGGAATTCATCCATTGTCGCGATAAACGGGACCTCACCAAATGGCCCAAGTCGGCTCGAGAAAGCGCTTTGTTGTGACGGATTCAGGGTCTGACCACGCACCACAAGCACCTCGTGCTCGCACATCAGTGCCCGCAATTCGGCGAGATCGTCTCCATCAAGGTTCACCAGGTCTATTCCGTAGACCTCGGCCGCAAAAACTCCCGTCAGTGGTTGGGCTTCGATAGGCATACCTCAACCCTAACTGTTCTAAGGTTTAGGTATGTCAGCGTTAGAAATTCCGAGATTTGGCGAGTTACTCAGTCCATTTATTTCGCAAGTTCCCGACGGCACTCGGCCGCGATTCTTAGCGTTGCTTGAACGAGGCGCCGCCAATCGTTATCGCTTATGGGCCGAGCAACTTCCCGAACATGCGACTGTTCTCACTGAGTGCGCAGAAAGCGAAGACGAAATCGCGAATCGAATTGAAGGAGCGTTTGCTCTCGACGAATCTTTGCGCGATGAACTCCTCGCCCCTCTCCCGCAAGCAACTCAGACCTATTACGACGCATTCGCCCCATACAACGTTTGGGATCAACTTCGTATTCAGGCAAACGCCGAACGCCAGGGCGCTCATGCGTGGCGATCAATTGCTGCCACTCATCCCGATGCATATGTGGTTGAGGTTTTGCATTCGTGTTCAGCGCTCGAAGAACTGAGCGCCGACGCGCTCGATGCATTGATTGCCGCACACGCCCCGTCACACTGATCACGACCTAGAATTCTCTTTTATGCCTCTGAAGCGACTCTTTCGTACGCTTCAATTCGCGACCCTTTTGATGTCGTCCACGTATGGCGTGATGTTCACCATGCTCGACGATTATCGCGACAAGTACGGAATTAGCGAATCGGGACTTGGGCTAGTGCTAGCGGTCGGATTCTTTTCGGCATTCTTTAGCCAGATTTCCATTGCTCCATGGGCCGACCGTGGACGCGCCAAAGTCTTGATGATGACTGGATTCTTGTTGGTCATCATCGGCTGTTTATTTATGGGCTTCGGTCAAAACTTTGCCCTTTTACTCATCGGTCGTCTACTGATGGGTATCGGTGGCGGCATGTCACTACCCGCATTGCGAAAGATCGTGATTGTTTCTGATCCCGAAAATCTCGGCGGCAATATGGGCAAGTTGCTCAGTGTCGATATTGCCGGATTTGCACTCGGTCCAGTCATTTCAGTTTTGACCGTCGACACCATTGGGATCGCTGCACCTTTCGTCATTATTGCTTCCGCAGTCTTGGTCGTCACTGTTGTACTGAGCCGAGTCGCCGTCCCCGAAACCGCCAAAGTCGATCGGCCCACCGAGCGCTTGGCATTTGACCTCCTGAAAATTCCCGCAGTATCGGGAGCAATCTTGATTGGTGTCTCGCTGTTCTTAATGATTGGCACATTTGATTCGCTGTGGTCAATCATGATGGACGATCTCAAGGGCCCTGAGTGGATGGCCAATGCCGGCGTGAGC
>JBEDJE010000075.1:0-5179 GCA_041172985.1 Actinomycetota bacterium | reverse complement strand
GGATCAACTTTCGACGCTTGGTGGAGCGTTATTCCTCCGAGCTTCGCCATCTGGTTCTGCATCGTGCTCGATGATCCTGGCAAGTTCTCCGATGCCGACCTCCGGCGACTGGCTGTTGCTGTTTGCGCCACGTTGTGGGGACTTCGTCTGACTGCCAACTGGGCCATCGGCTGGACCGGCCTTGACCACGAAGATTGGCGCTACCGAATGCTGTACGAAACTGCCCCCATGCCGAGATGGGCGGTCAGCCTGACCTCGGTCCACCTCTTCCCCCTGATCGTGGTCACCCTTGGTTCGATCCCCATGGCCATTGTTGCCTCACAATCCGATTCCGATCGAGGTTTCGGAGTACTTGACGTCATTGCGGTCGTGATTGCCCTCACAGGAGTTGCACTCCAGCAGTTCGCCGATCTTGACTTGCGCCGATTCAACCGCACCAAACAGCCCGGAGACGTGCTCAATACCGGTCTCTGGTCGCGCTCGCGCCACCCCAACTATTTGGGAGAAATGTGCTGGTGGTGGTCCCTTTTTCTCTTCGTCCTCGCAGCCGATCCCGGCTCGTGGTGGGCCGGTATCGGAGCCGTGGCAATGACCGTGATGTTCTACACGGCCAGTATTCCGATTGCCGAAAAGCGCAGTGCTGAGCGTCGCCCAGGCTGGGATGCCTACAAAGCCAGCACGCCCATGGTCTTCCCGCGTTTACGTAAATAGTGTCAAGTCGGTCCGTCATTTGACCGATACACAATGGTGCTTAGTGCGACGACTGTGATTCCGGCCCTATTGATGGTCGTTGCATTGCTCACGTTATTGAGCATCGCCAATTTATTGCGCCAGCGCTCTCGTACTCAACAACTGGTTGTCAGTTTGCAGACCGAACAGGGACAACTTGCTCAAGCCAACGACCGCCTAGCTCACGTTGCCTCGCATGATTCTCTGACCGAACTACTCAATCGTCACGGAATCATCGAACATCTCGAATACGAAATTGCTCGTAGTAAAAACGCACGCAAAATTGCTGTGCTCTTCATGGACGTCGATCGTTTCAAGAGCATCAATGATTCGCTTGGACACGGTGCCGGAGACCAACTGTTGCAAGTAATGGGTCGACGCATTCGCACAGTGATGCCATTGGGTTCTGTCGCTGGACGTCTCGGAGGTGACGAGTTCATCATCGTTATTGATGACGCCACTGATATCGCCCGCGTTTCTGAAATTGCGCATCGTCTCGCACAAGTGATGAGCGAACCCCTCGAGCTCAGTGGTCGCCTTGTGCGAATCTCGGTGAGTATCGGCGTGGCAATTGGTCCCGATGCCAACGACGACGCCAGCGAACTCATTGGGTTTGCGAACGTTGCACTTCATCGTGCTAAAGATGCTGGTCGCGATCGCGTCGAAATTTTCACGTCAGACATTCGAGTTGAAATGCAACGACGAGCCGCCGAAGAACGTTCATTGCGTCTTGCGATTGATGCCGGCGATGTTGTGCCGTTCTTTCAACCAGAATTCGATGCCAGCACTGGGCAGATTATTGGTGCAGAGATTTTGGCGCGTTGGGTCCGACGAGACGGATCAATTACCAGCGCCGGGGCCATGCTCACAATGGCCGAAGATGCCAGCACTCTTGAGCGACTCACTTCGGTCATCATGCAACAGTCCCGCCCAGTGATTCGACGCCTTGTTGCGCTTGGGCTACCTGGCGGATTTCGATTCCGTGTTAACTTGCCCCATCGTTGTACACCGCGTGCCTGGCGCGACGGTCAAGTTGCTTCATACTTCACTGGGATCAATCCGAACATGTTGACTCTTGATGTGTACGAGACCGCAATGTTCAGTGATCTCGTCGGTGCTGCCGGAGTCTTAACTGAGATGCGTCAACTCGGTGCTCGCGTTTGTCTTGAAGACGCTGGACGAGGTGGCGGATCTCTATCAATGTTGCAGTCATTGCCGCTTGACGAAGTACGTGTTGATCGACTTCATGTTGACTCGCTCACCTCACATGCCAACGATCGTGCTGTTGTACGCGCCATGGTGAACCTGGCCAAAGATCTCGGTCTCAGCATCTCGGCTGATGGAGTTGAAAGTGGCGCCCAGGCCGATGCGCTCCTGGCCCTTGGTTGTACCACTCATCAGGGCCACCTGTATTCGCCAGCCATTACCGCCACAGCTCTTGAGGACATGATCCTAAAAATGGCTGCAGACCGCGCTACTAACGGTCTGATGGCGTAGCGTTTCTCTTTCGTGTCGTCGAAAAAACTTGGTGTCATATGGATGCTCATCAGCGCCAGCGCTTATTCGATGTTCACCATTTTTGGTAAAACCGTCCTCAAAGAACTTGATGCCGTCGATGTGTTGTTGTGGCGCTTCTTCATTGCTGTTCCAGCTGCTTGGCTTTTCATCGTTATCCGCCATCGGCGCGGTGGTCCCAGTCCATTCTCTGTGGCGTGGAAACCTCGTTTTGCTGTCGGCCTGGTATTTGGTTCAGTGTCGTGGTTGGGTTTTGCCGCGCTTGACCGCATGCCTGGTGCGTTGTACATCGTCATCATTTACACCTACCCCGCCATGGTCGCCGTTGGTGCTTCGTTATTAGGAAAACCCGCATCAAAACATGTGTGGATTGCAGTTGCCATCACACTCGTAGGAATTGCACTCACTGTTCCTGAAGTTCTTGATGGTGCGGGCGGAGCGACCATACTTGGACTCATTCTGACTCTTGGCAATGCAGTGATGTATGCCACGTACATGATCTTCAGTGAACGTTTAGTGAGAGGTGATCAAGCTGGCGATGGTCTTGTTGCATCCGCATGGAGCTTGACTGGCTCGCTGACCTTCGCTTTTGTCATTGCGATTATCAAGTGGCCTCCCGATTTTCCCAATACTTTTAATGGTGTCGGTTCAATGTTTGGCTTAGCCCTCATCAGCACAGTGATAGCGAGCATGGGATTTTTCTTAGGAGTACGTCACCTAGGTCCAGCTTCGGCAGCTCTGGTTGCAACGACCGAGCCAGTTCTCACTTTGATTTGGGTGGTCGTCATTCTCGGAGACTCGCTCAAAGCAATTCAGTTGCTCGGCGCTGCTCTTGTGATCATTGGTGTGGTGTGGTCGCAACGCACCCCGAAAGAATTCGCGACAGGTGATCCTGGCGAAGTTCATTCGACGAGTGCTTGAAGTTCATCCACTCTGACTGCCATAAATGAACTCGTTGTATACGGCGGCAACTGACCACGTCCACCAGTGTTTGATGTCCACGAGATTTCCCAGTCGACTGACACAAGCCCGACAAAGACTCCCCCGTCACGACTGATTGATGAATGCTCGTATGTGTACATGCACGGAGACACTGCTTCGTCTCCGAGTGGCACACTCCACTCACGACCAGGTCCAACACACTCCATCGAACCGGTCTGCCCACCGCTGACAGTTCCGTCGTCTTGAGTGATGAAACGAAGTCGCACAGGAGTCGCGGTTGTACGAGCCCATGCCGAACCAAAGACTGTTGGAACCCATGCCATCGCCGACACGGGATACCACCAGTCAGTGTCGGCCCATAGCCACATCCCCACATTGACCACGACGTTGCCAGTAGGCGGAGCGGTATTGACAGATGGTTGAGGTAATCGACCCCGAACCAAGATTGCAGCATTTTGAGCTAACTGCGTGGTTGATGGACGCGGGATCCATACCAGTGTCATCGCGCCGTTAGGCGTATGTCGTTCATACAAGTCGTACCGAATTGAACCAACCAATTTAGTAATTCCCGTTGTTGCTCCGATTCCACTGTCGTAAATAGTCGCCGGCACCCATCGATATCCCGATGAATCAGATCCAGAGCCAGTTGGAGGTGAGGACGTTTGGATCCCCGCCCAAATTGATCCTCCATCGGCGCCACCACTTCCGACAGGTGCGTCAATTGCCAACACTTGACGATGAATGTCAGCGAACATCAGCACGACCAGCGAAACAACTAATCCGATGAGACTTATGCGGCGAAGTCGCATAGATCCTCCTCACTTGTCCATCGCGTCAAGGTGCCTTCGCTCCACAACCAACGACCCTTAACTTTGGACAATTTGAAAGTCACCAGTGAACTCATCATCGAGTCATCAAAAATGATGTCTCCATCAACCAGCACAACATCATCGGTGATGCACGTATTCACAACAGCGCTCGAATCTGAAAGAACTTGAGTTTTGTCAATTCGATATCGAATTGAACCGCCGCCAGTCGCTGTGATGCGAGCATCACGACGTGTCGCAATCAGTTGTTTCAGGTCCTCATATATGGGACTGTTTTCGGCGGTAAAGGTCGATACATCACACGCATAAGGATCACGGCCACACTCGATACGTGCCTGCATTAATTGCGCAAACGATGTCTCAAGATCAGCAACAACTGTCGACGGCGACCCGCCAAGGTCTTCTGTGGGCAATATCGGGGTCGAACTAACAACTGAGGCTTTCTCAGGTGTCACCCGCTCGGTGCCTGGTAATTCGCCGACAACCGCACCCGATGCTCCCCCACATGCGCCCAAGATGACCAGTGCTGTAATCCACCATTTTCGTTTCATCAATCTTCCTTTCGTGATGACACTGTGGGAATGCAGAAACCCACAACGGTGTCGTTGTCACTGAAGATGACTCGTAAAAAACAGACGATCTATAGGTCAAATGAACTAGTCATGAAATCAACCTGACCAAAGACCGCAGTGGCGCAGGACCTTGACAAAATCTGTAAAACTCCTCCTATGACTTCTCCTATTTCGCGTCGTATGTTTCTTGCCCTCGGTGCCTCAGTGGTTGTTGTCGCCTGCTCAAAGGATGAAAAGCCGGCAGATACACAACCAGGCACATCAACTACTTCTGCTCCAAACACCAGTCCAGTTCCACAGGTAACACTGTCGGGAGATCCGTTCACTCTTGGCGTTGCGTCAGGAGACCCCACGACCGAGTCAGTGATCTTGTGGACTCGACTAGCAATTGATGCTCTCAATGGTGGTGGAATGCCCGACGAAGATATTGATGTGCTTTGGGAAGTCTCGAGCACTGATCAATTCGCCGACATCATTGCTTCTGGCGTTGCGACGGCCGAAACAAGATTTGGCCACGCAATTCATGTCGATGTTCCGCTCCCCACTCAACAGAGTGTTGTCTCATATCGATTCAAAGTGGGCGACTACACGAGT
>JBEDJE010000074.1:0-5179 GCA_041172985.1 Actinomycetota bacterium | reverse complement strand
CACCCCGAAGTTCGACGGGTTCGACGCCAATCGCGTCACGAAGTTGAAACGACCACTGAATTGCCTCGGCCGCCGCAATCACAGTAGATTGAGTGCAGTTTGTGCTTCTTTTCACGAGCCTTTCGTTCTGAAAACACGCTGAATTCCTCTTCTCATGTCTGACACCACTCCCTCCACAGCATCTGCCGCCAAGGCCAGTCCGACGGCGATCACGCGCCGCCTCACGGGTGCTTTGGCCAAGGGCAATCGTTCGGGCAATGTCGACCAAGGCATGGGCCAGGGCATGGAAATGGCTCTCACCATCGCCGTTTTCATGGGGATTGGCTGGGGACTTGATGTTTGGCTCGATACTCAACCAGCTTTCATGATCGGTCTCGTGATCTTTTCGACGGTCGGCCAGTTCATCAAAATGTGGTTCATCTATGACGCCCGCATGAAGATGCTCGAAAACGAACGTCGCCAGTCCACGAATGCTCATCAGCAAAATTCACCATCAACAACCCAAGTTGACCCCGACGCATGAGCAACGAACCCGCTTCACCCATGGTGACTCGCCTCGAAGGCGATGCTCCAGAAATCCAAGTTTCATTGGACATTTTGAAGCGTGGCGGCTATGTCGCTCCGATCATCATCGCGGTGTGTGCAGTTTTTGCCGGCATGGATGGAGCCATCAGCGCTCTCTACGGAATCGCCATCGTGCTCGTCAATTTCTTGTTTGCCGCCGGACTTGTGGCATTTACCGCACGAATTTCGCTCGGATTAATGATGGGCGCGGTGCTTTTCGGCTATCTTGTGCGTCTCGGCTTAATCTTTTTAGCTGTGATTCTTGTCCGAGATGCCTCTTGGATTTCACTCACGGCCCTCGGATTGACCATTATTGTTACTCATCTAGGACTCCTCGTGTGGGAGATGCGCTTCGTTGCTGCATCACTCGCATTTCCGGGGTTAAAACCCCGCAAGTAATAACCAAGTTTTGAATACATCTTCTGTCCCTACACGCCTCACAAAGGAATAATCGAACGTGATCGCACTTGAGTTCCCGCCGATCAATGAGATCCTCCGTTGGAAAGATCTTTTCCCGACCTTCAACAAGATTGCTTTAATTGCTGTTGCCGCAGCCGTTATTGGCACGTTGATCTTTTTGTTGGCTGGCAACAAAGACCACAAGGTTGCTCCTAAGGGTGTTCGCAACTTCGCCGAAAGCATTGTTGAGTTCATCGAAAACGGAATCATCATGCAGACCATGGGTCGCGATGGTCTCGGTTGGACACCTTTCTTGATGAGCTTGTTCACGTTCATCTATCTCTGCAACGTTCCCGGAATCATTCCGTTCTTGCAGATGCCCGCAACTGCTCGTATGGCCTTGCCGTTGTTCTTGTCGTTGCTCGTCTGGGTCGTGTTCATCGTGACCGGCTTCAAGCATCAAGGACTCGCTTACTTAAAGAACTCGTTGTTCCCACCCGGAGTTCCGAAGGCGCTCTACATCTTGGTGACACCGATCGAATTCATTTCGACTTTCTTGGTGCGCCCGTTCTCGCTCACCGTTCGTCTATTCGCCAACATGTTGGCCGGTCACATTTTGCTCGTGACCTTCGCTTTGTTGTCCGAAGCCTTGTTCCAGGCTGAAGGCAATCCGGCACTCATCCCTGTGGGTGTGTTGCCATTGTTCATGCTCATCTTCCTCACCGGATTCGAAGTGTTGGTGGCCTTCTTGCAGGCCTACATCTTCACGATCTTGACTGCGGTGTATATCGGTGGAGCGGCTCACCCCGAGCACTGAGCCTGAAGAAATACCAGTTCGCTAGACCTAAGTAAGTAATCACAATCTCAATCAACACTCAATCTCAATCAATACAAATAGGAGAACCCAAAATGGAAGCAATTGCTGCACTTGCTGCTTTGACCGGAGATGAAGCTAAGGCTGCATCAGCCGCTGGCTCAGCTGGTTTCGCTTACGGCCTCGCCGCAATCGGACCTGGCATCGGAATCGGCTACCTCGTCGGTAAGTCCGTCGAAGCTATGGCTCGCCAGCCAGAGGCTGCCGGCATGGTGCGTACCACCATGTTCCTCGGTATCGCCTTCACCGAAGCCCTTGCCCTCATCGGCTTCGTGGTCTTCATTCTCATCGGTCTCTGATCGTTCACTACAACCCACAAGGAGTTGACGTGCTGACAGCCGTCGTTATCCGCTCGGGTGAAGCACTCCAGGTTCGTCTCGTCTCGTCTGAAAGTTCAGAAGAGGGTAAAGAGTTCGATCCGTCAGAGTGTTCCTTCGAACCCGAAGCGTCTAATCCAACAGAATGTGGTCCCGGCCCCAGTCCCATCGTCCCCGAGATGAAGGAACTGGCATGGGGCGCGGGCTCGTTTATCGTGTTCGCGCTACTCATGCGTTTCTTCCTCTTCCCGAGGCTGAAAAAGGGCATGGACTCGCGATACAACTCGATCCGCGAAGGTCACGAGAACGCTGATGCGACTCGTACTTCGGCTCGATCTGAAGTTGCTCAGTACGACGCTGCCGTTGTGGCAGCGAAGGCTGAAGCAGCCAAGGTCGTCGATGCGGCTCGTGCCACTCTCGAAACCGAACGTCAGGCAGCAATCACTGCTGCGAATGCTCGTATCGCAACTCAGCGTGAAGCCGCCATGGCTGCTGCTGATGCGGCTCGTGCAGCTGGTCGTTCGCAAGTCGAATCGGCGGTTGTTGACGTGGTCAGCAGTGCAGTTGAAATTGCCACGGGTAAGCGTCCAGACGGCAGTGCGGTGTCACGTGCTGTTGCCGACGCGATGAGTGCGGGAGTGCGCTGATATGAGTCTTTTCTCGATCCTTGCGGCCGACCCGGCCGAGACCCATCACTGGTTGCTCCCCGAAACTGCCGAAATCATTTACGGCGGTATCGCTTCGGTGCTCGTTATCGGTGCTCTTGTCAAGTTTGCTGGTCCGCAGTTCGCCAAGTTCTTGAACGCTCGTACCGAGCGCATTCAAAAGGAACTTGATGCTTCGGCAAGCGACTTAGCCACTGCGCAAACCGATGCAGATGGTATTCGCCAAGCACTTGGTGACATTGCCGGCGAACGTGCTCGCTTGTTGGCTGATGCCAATACGCAAGCGGCAGCCGTACTCACTGACGGTCGTGCTCGTTTGACTGTCGAAATTGCCGAACTCGAAGCTCGTGCAACTGCCGACATCGAAACTGCTGCTGCTCGCGGTAGCGACGAACTGCGCGCCGAAATTGGTCGCGTTGCTTCAATCGCTGTCGACACAGTGTTGCCATCAGTTCTTGACGGTGCAACTCAGCAATCTCTTGTTGAGAACTTCATCTCGAAAGTAGGTGCTTCACGATGAGTGACAATCGCATCGAAGGTTACGCACGAGCACTTTTTGAAATTGCTCGCGCTGAAGGAACCATTGACGAGGTCGAAGACGAATTGTTCCGTTTGGCTCGCACACTCGAGTCAAGTGACGCACTTCGCAACGCTCTCACTGACGAAAAGATTCCCGTGGCTCGCCGCGAAGGAATCGTTGAAAGTTTGTTAGGCGGCAAAGCCACTGGCACCACGGTGCAATTGGTTTCGATGGTTGTTGCAGGTGGACGCGGTCGCGATCTTCCCGCCATCATCGATCGTCTGGTCCAGCGTGCATCAAGCGCCAAGCAACTCGAAGTTGCTGAAGTGCGTAGTGCTGTTGAACTGACTGCCGATCAGCAAACTCGTCTCGCTGCTGCTTTGGCTAACGCCACTGGCAAGCAAGTGAACCTCAAAGTTGTTGTTGATCCCTCGGTGCTCGGCGGCATCGTGGCCACGGTGGGCGACACCGTGATTGACGGCAGCATCCGCACCCGCCTCGACAATGTGAAGGGTCGGCTCTAAGAGCCGCCTGAAAGAAACGGAACGAGAACGTCATGGCAGAACTAACACTGTCCGCAGCCGATATTGCATCGGCTATCAAAAAGAACCTCGAAGGCTTCACGCCATCGCTTGAAGCTCGCACCGTTGGTCGCGTCACTTCAGTCGGTGACGGTATTGCCAACATTTCGGGTCTTCCCGACTGTGCAGTTAACGAACTCCTCGAGTTCGAAGACGGCACCCGCGGTTTGGCATTGAACCTAGAAGAAGAATCAATTGGTTCAGTAGTACTCGGCGAATCAGATCGCATCGAAGAAGGTCAGACCGTTAAGGCAACCGGCGAAATTTTGTCGGTTCCTGTTGGTGAAGGCGTTCTTGGTCGCGTGGTGAACGCACTTGGTGAGCCCATCGACGGCAAGGGTCCGCTCGTTGGTGTTCAGCAGCGTCGTATGGAAATTCAGGCTCCCGGAATCATGGGCCGTAAGCCCGTGCACGAGCCGATGCAGACTGGCATCAAGTCGATCGACGCGATGACACCGATTGGTCGCGGTCAGCGCGAACTCATCATTGGTGACCGTAAGACCGGCAAGACCACCATCGCCATCGACACCATCCTCAACCAAAAGGGACAAGGTGTGAAGTGCATCTATGTCGCGATTGGTCAGAAGGGTTCAACTGTCGCACAGACCGTTGAAACTCTTCGTCAGGCTGGCGCACTTGAATACACCGTCGTCGTGGTGGCAACCGCCGCCGACTCGGCACCGTTCAAGTACCTCGCACCGTACGCCGGTTGCGCCATGGGTCAGCACTGGATGGAAATTGGCCAGCACGCACTCATCGTGTACGACGACTTGTCAAAGCAGGCCGAGGCTTACCGTCAGATGGCATTGTTGTTGCGTCGCCCACCGGGCCGCGAAGCGTACCCTGGTGACGTTTTCTACTTGCACAGTCGTTTGCTCGAACGTGCCGCGAAGTTGTCCGATGAAAACGGCGCAGGTTCATTGACCGCATTGCCGATCATTGAAACCAAGGCTGGCGACGTGTCGGCATACATTCCGACCAACGTGATTTCAATCACCGACGGTCAGGTGTACTTGCAAGACAACTTGTTCAAGTCGGGTGTGCGTCCCGCAGTTGACGTAGGTATTTCGGTGTCTCGCGTGGGTGGTGCCGCACAGGTTCCTTCCATGAAGGGTGTTGCCGGTACGTTGAAGCTCGACCTCGCACAGTTCCGCGAACTCGAAGCATTCGCAACGTTCGGTTCTGAACTCGACGCCGTGTCAAAGGCACAGCTCGAGCGTGGCTACCGCCTCGTTGAATTGTTGAAGCAGCCGCTCAAC
>JBEDJE010000073.1:0-5183 GCA_041172985.1 Actinomycetota bacterium | reverse complement strand
TTCGAGCGTTGGTAAATTTCTCTCGATAAAAGTTTTTTGAGAAGCGCACAAATGATGTGAGTGATGTCGTTCTGTAGATATGACCATCACCATTGCCCCCAAAGCTCCGTCAACTTCGTCAATCCGCCGTCGTGAAAAGCGTCGTTCGTTCTGGCAACGTTCGCTTGATCAGGCCCGAATCACCGGTGATTGGTTCCGTATTCCGAAGTTGTACACCCGTAAATCAGCATCTCAAATCGCAAGCGATATCCGGCGTTCACATTTACGCCTGACCAATCACCAACGTGTGCGCGGGTTTCGTACGGCCGAAGTGTGGGAGGCCAAATGGGAACCGACGACCAACGGTGCTCCCGGCGATTGTGAAGTCTGGGTGCGATACGGAGGCGAAAAATTGAATTGGAATCTGAATCAGCAGTTGAACTAGCCGACCACGGTTATTTGTCTTCCCCGAGAAACCGAATCCAGATTGAAAACTGACCTTCTGGTCCCTCAGGTGACGCATTCCAACGGGCGTCCCAACGGTCGCTTGGCAAGACGCCTTTGACCCGCAACTTTTTCGGGTCTCGATGATGGGCCGAACGTAAATCGCTCGCGATCTGCTGCGCAGTTTTTTCTGTGTACATACGGGGCACTCGAAACCAGGTTTTGCGTTGTCGCGCCGTGCGTAAGCTCTTGACCCAAAACGATGAACGAATCCAATCGTGTTCGGGGGGAAAATCTTCATTTTCGTCCGGCGATTCGCGGTCGTCATCAGGATTTGAACCTATGGCGTCCTCGTCGTTAGGCGAAATAATCATTTCGGAAGTCTGCCCTATTGCTGTGTCATAATTTGCCCAAGATGACCTAATAGATCACACTATTTTCCCACACTGTTAGTAACTTCGGTATTTTTCTCGCCCAAAAAAGCCCATAAAGAGAAATTTGTCTGTGATTTTTTTGTTGGTGAAAATGGCCGAAATCGGCTACTTTGTCAATTTTCTCTCTCCGTGTGGCGAGCCTAAAAATGATCGACGCACATTTTCATGAGTTCCAATCGTTATACCTCTATCAGCCACCAGAGGAGAACATCATGAACCAGAGCACACCGCAAACCCCCCATTTCATCCCCTTCGTTCAACACCGAATCACGCAAGAAATCTCGCAACGTGCCATGGGAGCTCTCATCGGTTCAGCCATCGGCGATGCTTTGGGCGCCCCGTTTGAATTCGGCCCAGCCGACCAATATTCGACCCAATTCCCGCAACCTGTTTTAGGTGGAATCGGCGAGATGATCGGTGGAGGTTCCTTTTCCTGGGAGCCTGCCGAATTTACTGATGACACGCAAATGACCTTGGCTCTTGCCGAATCACTTCTGGCTTGCGGCGGGCTCGACCTCGATGACTTATGGGCACGCTTCGTTGCCTGGCGAGCCGGCGCAACCGACGTTGGTATTGCAACATCGCGCGCTCTTTCGGCAACTGATCGACATGAGGCCGCGATGAACGACGCCGCTGATCCAGGTCGCTCTGCGAGTAACGGTGCTCTCATGCGCACTTGGGCCATTGCTTTGGCTTACATCGGACACAGCACCGAAGAGGTCATGCATGTGGCATTCACCCAGGCATCAATAACTCACTTCGACCCAGCAGCCGGTTGGGGCGCGGCCATCGGAACTGAACTATGTCGCCGTTCAATTTTGGGTGCTCACCCCATTGATCAAATCGACGATGTCTTGTCGTATGTCCCAGCCGAGCATCGCGTTCGCTTTAGCCAGATACTGAGTTCACAGTGGGTACCTGGAAATCCCGATGAGCCCAGCAACGGGTCGGTCTGGACTTGCCTTGCTCAAGCAGTCTGGGCCGTGCGCACCAACAACAATTTCGCCGACGCTGTGACCGCTGCGATCGATCTTGGAGGAGACACCGACACAGTTGCGTGTGTCGCTGGTGCAATTGCAGGAGCAACCTACGGAATTCAAGGAATCCCCAGCCGCTGGTTGACCTATATACACGGGTCAATCAACACACCAACTGGCCGACGTGACTACGACTATCTCGATTTGCAGAACACAGCACGCAAGCTGGTTGGTTCAAAGCCAGCCGTTCTCACGCAACGTGAAGAGCCCAAGGAACCAAAACAAGTGGACGAAACTTTTGCAGTCTTCGCGACCGATCTAGGTGGGGCTTTATTAAGCGATTCGTCATTTGCAACGGTGTCGTTGTGTTTGACCGGAGGAGAGCTAGCGAATCATGCAGTTCGCCGCGAGTTTTATATTCGCGACGACGAAGGCGACGCCAATTTAGATTTACTAACGCTCGTTCGTGACGCCGTCGACAGCATGGACGCACTTCTCGCCGAAGGCCATAAGGTTCTGGTGCATTGTCATGGTGGACGCAGCCGAACTGGGCTCATCTTGAAAGCATGGGCAATGCGTCAATATGACTTTGACGATCTAGAAGCCGATGCCTGGATCACTGCCCGTTGGCCGCACTACGCCACGTGGAACAAAACGTTCTCAAGGTTTCTTCGCGACGAGTGGAATGTCAATCGGCGTCATTGAGTTCGGTATCTGACTCTGAATTGAGCACAAGCTCAGGAGTCGTCAGTGCCTTATCAATCGCGCTCTGCCAGGTTCGTTGATCGCGCAGATCATTGACCATCGACAACAGTTCTTTCTTTTGTGTTTGGCTCCGCATGCCGGTTTTGGAAATCTTGTTGAAAGCAGCCTCGACTGTGCGTTCACTCGACAGACCTTCACCATCACTAATTGAAGATGCGAGATCACGCAAGACGTGGGCCACTGATTCGTCGGATGGAAGTGGACGCGGTGAGTGTTCAAAACTGTCAATGACATAATGCAGTGCGGCCTCGACACCTTTTGATGTCGCTCGAGATGCACGTCGTTTTTCGTTTATCACCGCTGGTCGGTGTAGCAATGAGATGTCAAGACGACGCGTCATCTCGTGTGTTTTCAACAAGGCCGCCTGCGAAGCTTCAGGGTCTTCTGAATCTTTGGCCAACAAAACAATGTCGGTTAACAGTTGCGCCATAAAAGGAGGCATGCCTCCAACGTACGAGCCAACTGAAGCATGCATCTGTTGAATACCGACCAAAACATCAGTGCCGTTAATCGTCACCCATTCGGCCGTTGTGTCAGCATCTAGTTTTTCGCGCACAACGCCAGAGTCAAGATCGGGAACTACTCCCGAATCGTTAACGTCGGGCTCGAGCGCATCAACGTAGGCGATGACGGTGTCCGACACCGGTCGGTACCGTAACGTTAAAAGCGCTTTCACATTTACCATGTTGCCACTTTGACATGGGGGTCAGGCAACATATACCTGCTTGTCTGGCACCACATGCCAACAATCACGTGTATTGCCGGCGAATTTCCCGTGCCCGTTCGGAGACAACGCCCTGAAGGTGCGTGGGACTGACAACACACGACGTAGGTCCGCAACGCAACAGCAATCGAGCCAACCACGGTCGGCTAGCCACATTGACCCATAAAAACATTGATCCATCATCATTGACCACGTTGGCCGTTGTCACGATGCGATCAAGCAACCAATCATTTCCAGGGGCCACATACAAAACTGCAGGCTCGACATCGCCACGAAAACGCCACTCTTGAAACTCGACGATACGGGGTTCGAACGAAGCCCCAGTCTCGTGACATTCAATAAGACGGTCGACGCGAAAAACGCGTTCAGAGTCGCCGCTCGCAATATCGTCGGCGATCAAATACGACTCGCCACGGTCAACAAAAATCTTCAACGGATGCAACAAGCGCTCAGTCACAACATCTTCGCCGTTAACGTAAACGACACGTATCTCTTTGGCGCCCTCGATCGCAACATTGACTTCGTTCAATAGTGGCGCATCTTCAAGGCGCACTTGAATGGGCAAGCCACCAATAGCTTGTTCAAGTTTGTCGCGCAACGATACGACCGCTTCGTTTCGCATCGTCAAGTCACCGGCAACTGCCTCGTGGCTCGCTAGAGCTAAAGCGATTGCCGTCGCTTGACGCGGAGTCAGTTTGATTGAACGAGTCATAAGCGCCCTCGTGCGACGCAATGGTCCGAACGAAGGTGCATCACCATGGAACAAAACATCTCCGTCAAGCACCGAGAAATCAAAAAGTGCATCGTGCGTATAGGGCGGAACGCCGCACATTGATGCGAATTCAAGATCTTTCAAAAGATGTTGTGGACCGACCCCTAACATCCCTGCCAACTCGTCAACTGAAATCGAACCCTGTACGCGCAACCAAGGCAAAATGGACAACAAGCGCTGCAAACGTTCTCCCAATGGTCGCGGTCCTGGCCGATTTGTTGGAGCAGTAGGTATTGCGGGTGGCTGAGGAATTTCTGTTGGTAGCTGACCAAGCCCATCAAGCCATTGCAAGAAGTCGTGTCGCAATGTGTCTGGTGATTCAATGATTGCGTGTTCACCAAAACCCAAAACCCAACCACGAAAACGTGCTGGGTCATCAACCTTGACAGTGATCCGCAGTCGACCTTCTGGCATGGACTCTGTTTCAACGACACGAGAATCCCACCACGACATGCCGGCGGCTAGTGAGTCAACCACGACTGTCGCTTCAAGTTCTAGATCGTCGACACCATGAACAAGCCGTCGCAATTCACGATTCGACAGTTTCTTGCCCACATGGACTGATTCGTCTTCACCAATTTCAAATTCGAGAGGTATGAGCGCGCACTTAATCGCACTCATCTTCTTTGATCCTTGGCTCGATCCGATCAAATACCAAGTTCCTTTATCAAACAGTAATCGTGATGGATCAAAAACGACTTTGACATCGTGAAGTTTGAACTCGATGGTCTGGCGGCGCTGAATGACCTCAGACAAACGCACGATGATGACCGGCACCTGAACATTGAAATTCACGGCAGCGCGTTGAGGGTTCATCCCCTCAACCTTCATCATCGCTTCAGATGCCTCGGGAACCGATTGGTGGATCGATGCCAAGGCCAGGCTCAGAACCGAAACCTCTTCTTCAGTGAGGTTGAGCTCGGGAACGCACATGTCGTCTTCGCTGATCCAATACTTTGTTTGACCAGCCTCATCACCCTGAGCAATTGTTTGCCGCACCTGAATACCAAGATCACGAACAATGGTGTTCTTGTCGCTTCCGAAAAGTTGACGTTGCGCATCCTCAGTGGTGGGATACGGAGTCATGC
>JBEDJE010000072.1:0-5520 GCA_041172985.1 Actinomycetota bacterium | reverse complement strand
GCGTTACGCGTGCGACATGGCTACCGACATTTTGCGACTTGCCGGCGAATACGTTCAGCCGGGCATGACCACGAATGACATCGACATCTTCGTGCACGATCTCACTGTTGAACGCGGCGCATACCCAAGCCCGCTCAACTATCACCACTATCCCAAGAGTGTGTGCACATCACTGAACGAAGTGATCTGTCACGGAATTCCCGATGACACCGTTATTGAAGATGGCGACATCATCAACCTTGATGTCACGTGTTTTGTCAACGGAGTTCACGGCGACACCAACGCAACTTTCCTTGTTGGCAACGTGAGTGAGATCGATCGCAAACTCGAAGCAGTGAAGCCCGATCGTCCACTCAGCGATATTGGTAAGGCGATTGAAGATCACGCCAAGATTCATCGCATGGGTGTCGTACGCGCATTCATCGGTCACGGCATTGGTGAACAGTTCCACACCGACATTCAGGTGCTGCACTACTTCGATTCGCGCAACAACATGCTCATGAAGCCCGGCATGGTCTTCACGATCGAGCCCATGATCACGCTTGGCACCTACCAGTTTCATATGTGGGACGACGACTGGACCGCGGTGACAGCCGACGGCAAGCGCACCGCTCAGTTCGAACACACCATCTTGGTGACCGAGACTGGTTGCGAAGTGCTCACTGGTGGCGACAAAGCCGTTTCACCCCGCAAGCCCTGAATCAAACCTCCAACTCAAGTCGTTAAACACCTCATTCAGCCCGTAGCGTGATGACCCGTGGGTGAGCGCTATGTCAATTTTGATCGACAGCAGTGGGCCGACCTTCGTGCGGCAACCCCGATGACCTTGCGAGAGGCCGACCTTGAAGATCTTCGCGGTATCAACGAACGTATTGACCTTGATGAAGTCGCTGCCGTTTACTTGCCACTGACTCGTTTGCTGAACCTATATGTGTCGGCCACGCAAAATCTGCACAAGGTCAGCGCAACATTCTTAGGAACTCTCTCACCAAAGGTTCCGTATGTCATTGGCGTTGCTGGTTCGGTCGCTGTTGGCAAGAGCACCTTCGCACGTATCTTGCAAGCACTACTCGCCCGCTGGCCAGATCACCCCAAAGTCGACCTCATTACAACCGACGGATTCCTTCACCCAAACCATGTTCTTGAAGAGCGCGGCATTATGAACCGTAAAGGTTTTCCCGAAAGTTACGACACCCGCGCGTTGTTGAAATTTTTGCGCGATCTCAAGAGTGGTCAAGAAACACTCGATGCACCCGTCTACAGCCACGTTGTGTACGACATCGTTGAAGGTGAAAGCGTCACTGTTCGTCAGCCTGACATCTTGATTCTTGAAGGCCTGAACGTTTTGCAAGTGGGTGCCCCGGGTAACGAAGCCACCGAGTTCGTGAGCGACTATTTCGACTTCTCGATTTACATTGACGCCCTCGAAGCCGACATCGAGAATTGGTATGTCAATCGTTTCTTAAGCCTGTGTGATTCGGTGTTCCAAGACCCCAACAGTTTCTTCCAGCACTTCGCTCAACTTTCGCGCGAAGAGGCAACCGCCACTGCCCGTGGCATCTGGAAGGGTATTAACGGGCTCAACCTCAAAGAGAACATTGAGCCCACTCGCGATCGCGCCTCGCTCATTTTGCGCAAAGGTGAAGACCACCGCGTGTCCGAAGTACGCCTGCGCAAACTCTAAACCTGCCACAATTAAACCGTGGCAACCTCACGAGCAAAATCAAAGAAGCGTCGCAAGAAGAAGGGCACCAAGGCTCGCGGGCCGGCCATCTTTTTGATCATGGTGTTTATCGCCGCTGGCTTACTGCTCATCAATCAGGTGAATCAATCACCAAGTTCGAATGACACGCCCATCGCAATTGGCGACAACACCATCGTTTCGGGTGTTGATGACAGCTCTGCCCCTATCAGCACCGATGCATCTGGCCCTTCGGGGACCGATCCGAGCAATCTTGGCAAACCAGTCATCGTTCATAGCGACACACTGGGCGATCTCGATGTTGATCAAGTGATTGATGACTGGACTGGTGTCGATCCTCCTTCATTGCCAGACGAATTTTCTCTGGTTGGATCTGCCCCGCTAGAAGGCGAATACCTAGCCAACGATTTGCTGGACGGAATTTACGTCGGCTATCTCGTGACTGCGCTCGACGAAAATGAACAAGGTTTTGTTTTTGATATCCGTGACTCACCAGATGAGCAGCTTCCTCACAATGAAGGGCTGCGTCTTTATCCGGCGTATCCAGATTCGATTCTTTTTGTTTCGTTATCAACATCCGGCGAAGCCAATACGGCGATTACTGTGGCGAAGTATTTTGAATTGGCACTCAGCAATACCAGTGAGTTACAAATTCCGAATACCGACCTGACGGCCAAAGTAACTCAAGTGCCAATGTTGTTGACGGTGGTCGACGGCGAAATTATCGCCATCGAAGGAATTGACTCGTAAACAATCGTTAGATGATCGTTAGCCTTCGGTCAGTTGACCGCGGTCGCGCGCTTGTTGAATCAGCATTTCGGTGTGGCTCCACAGCGCTTTTGATCCATCACCAATTGGCGACAAACGCTTCACTGCCTGCGGATAACTCACTCCATGACGTTTCCATGGTGACTCATCTCCGGCATGGTGATTGAGCATTGCCGGTTGCATTCGGTCAACCGCATTAGCAAATTGACTTTCGGCTGTTTCTTGAGCCTCGTATTCGTTCCACAATGAACGCAGACGATCTCGTTGATCGTCGGGCAATAAACCAAAAATTCTGTCAGCAGCTTTTTGTTCGCGTTCGTCTTTATCGGTATAGCCAGTCGTGTCGTACGCGAAAGTATCGCCTGCATCAATTTCAACAATGTCGTGCACCAAACACAGAGCGAGCACATGCGCGATGTTGACATCAACGTTGCTCCACTCTTGTAACACCAACGCATACATCGCTAAATGCCACGAGTGCTCTGCAGTGTTCTCACGTCTTGAGCCACCAGTAATTGCAGTTTGTCGTTCAACTTGTTTGAGCTGATCGATTTCCATCAAGAAATTCAGTTGTTGTTGCAGTCGTTGTTCGGTCATGACACGTCCTTACGACAAGAGGGTCGCTAAGGCCCAGATAGCAGCGATGAAACCGAGCGCACCCATAAAGATGCTGCGGCTCAGTGGTGCCCGAGGAAGGTCGCCGTCTTTGGGAGCCGGTGGCGGTTTCACGATGGCCAAAAGGTTGCCGGCGAAAAGCGCACCACCCAAAGCCAGAACGAGCCAACCCAACAACGTCTTGGCATCTCCGAAGAACATGTCTCTATTGTGCCAGCACCCACTGGTTATGGGGAACTTTTATGTTGAAACCTCAGCGTTGAGGTCTTTCGCTGACCTGGTTGATGCGTCATACTGAACCTATGGGATTTCACCACGTTGCCATCGCCATTAACGATGTCCAAGCCAATTACGACTTTTATACCCAAGTCATGGGTTTTGAATTAGTCAAGACGGTCACTGCACCAACACCCGAAGGCGGATACAGCAAGCACTTCTTTTATTCGACCGGGAAGAACGCTGCCGGCGAACAAGGCATGATCGCTTTCTGGAACATCCACGTCGAAAGTCTTGAAGGTTTTGAAACCAACCTCAACAAAGCCGCGGGCTTACCGTGGTGGGCCAACCACTTCGCGTTTGATTCACCGACAGCCGAACATTTGGAAGAACGTCGTGAGAACTGGCGCTCACACGGCCACACGGTGCTCGAAGTCAATCACGAATTCTGTCGCTCGATTTACATTCGCGATCCCGAAGGCAACACTGTTGAGTTCTGTTTGAACCTTCGTGAATTCACCGAAGAAGAAAAAGTACACGCCTTGGAATTGTTACTTGACCCAAATCCACCCATGGAAAAACAGTTTGGTGCAAAAATTTGGCAACCCGAAGGTGACGCCCTCGTCATACCAGCGGGCTGATCACACCAAACTTCTCAGTTGTGAGTGTCGTATGGCGAATCGGCATGGAAATTCTTCGCCATGTTGCGGAACTTGGTGAACTCACCGAAGAACGCCAACTTCACATTGCCAGTCGGACCCGAGCGGTGCTTACCAATAATGACTTCGGCGACACCCTTTTCGGCGTTCTCTGAACTCTCGCCTTTTTCATTGCGATACATTTCCGGTCGGTGCAAGAACATCACGATGTCGGCGTCCTGTTCGAGCGAACCTGACTCACGTAAGTCTGACAACTGCGGACGCTTGTCTTGACGATCTTCGAGACGACGACTTAACTGACTCAATGCAATGACTGGCACATCAAGTTCGCGAGCCAAAATTTTGAGGTTACGGCTGATCTCACTCACTTCAAGTTGACGACTCTCGTTGGTGTTTCCGCTCATCAATTGCAAATAGTCAATAACAATGAGACCAAGCCCGTTGTATTTAGCCTTGAGTCGGCGGGCCTTGGCACGAATTTCCATCACGGTCACATTGGCGTTGTCATCAAGGAACAACAAACGGTTATCGAGTCGACCAACGGCAAGGTTGATCTTGCTCCATTCGGGTTCGCTGATATTGCCAGTGCGCAAAAGTTTCGAATCAACTTCGGCTTCGCTGGACAAAAAGCGCATCGTCAATTCGGTGTGACTCATTTCGAGCGAGAAAACCAAAACTGGCAAGTTGGTTGATTGAGCAACATTGCTGGCAACGTTGAGAGCAAACGCGGTCTTACCCATGGCGGGGCGAGCACCAATGATGACCAACGAAGATGGTTGTAAGCCAAGAATGATTTCGTCAAGGTCGGTGAAACCAGTAGGTACGCCGGTGAGCGATACTTTGCTTTCGAAACGCTTCTCGAGTTCTTCGGTTGCCAAACTCAAGAGATCGTTGATTTGACGCGTTGAATCGATGACCCGTTCTTCAGCAACAGCAAATACGCGCGATTCGGCTTCGTCGAGAGCTTTAGCTACATCATCAGGTTCGGTATACGCAATCTCGGCGATTTCACTAGCAACACCAATGAGTCGACGTAGCGCCGACGTATCCATCACGATTTTTGCGTAACGACCGACGTTGCCAATAACTGGTGTGGAGTTTTGCAATTGCAGCAAAAAGTCAAGGCCGCCAATTTCCTCAAGGAGACCGATACGTCGAAGTTCGTCAGCCACGGTGACTGGATCAATGGGGTTACCACCAGCTAACAGCACGCGCATTGCGTCAAAGATGTGTTGGTGACCTGGCTTATAGAAATGTGCGACGTTTACGCCCGCTTCTGAGACCGTGTTCACGGCGTCGCGCGATAACAACATGGCGCCAAGTAACGATTCTTCGGCGCTCAGGTTGTGCGGAGGAACGCGATTGATCATCGGTCGGGGCGCGTTGTCAGGCTGATTCTTGGGACCCCACTGTGAACTACCCGATGAGTTATTCGTCATTACCTCTACCTTGACCTATGCGCCCTGTTGATCGCTAGGGGTACAACCCTGTGAATTTCCTGTGGACAACTTTTGCTTTCTGGGGATAAGCCCAGTTCCCAGATGAAACAGGACCCGAACC
>JBEDJE010000071.1:1631-7051 GCA_041172985.1 Actinomycetota bacterium | reverse complement strand
GATCAATGGTCTCAAACGGGTTGCGCTTGAGCAGTCCGCCTTCAAGGTATGCCGGCATCATGCGGCTTTCGATGTCGTCACGACTGAAACCAAAGGTCATCTGGGTGAGGTCGTTGGTACCAAAGCTGAAGAAGTCGGCCTCTTCGGCCAATTCATCGGCACGCAAGGCAGCACGCGGTGTTTCAATCATGGTTCCGATGGACACCTTGGGCTTCTTGGTCGAACCCTTAGTGGCATCGGCGATTCCCTTAACAACCCACGAACGAGCGAGAGCCATTTCTTCACGGGTCACGGTGAGCGGGATCATGACTTCAACGATGGGCTTGCCACCCTTGGCGGCGCGATCGGCCGCTGCTTCCATGAGTGCCTGCACTTGCATGGCGTACAAACCTGGCTTTACAACACCAAGACGTACACCGCGTGTTCCGAGCATCGGGTTGTGCTCAGACCATTCTTGAGCAGCCTTCAACAACTGTGCTTTTTCTGCGGTCCACTCGGCCGCCGGCAAGGTGGCCTTTTCGATTTCAAGTTCGTGCACGTTGGGCAAGAATTCGTGCAACGGAGGATCGAGCAAGCGCACGGTGACAGGAAGTCCGTCCATGGCCTTCAAGATGTCGATGAAGTCCTTCTTTTGAACTTTGCGAAGTTCTTCAAGCGCACTGGCTTCTTCTGCTGCGCTCTGAGCCAAAATCATGCGACGTACAACGGGCAGACGATCTTCGGCCAAGAACATGTGCTCGGTACGGCACAGCCCAATACCTTCAGCGCCAAGCTTGCGAGCATTAGTGGCATCTTCACCGGTATCGGCATTTGCGCGCACTGCCATCTTGCCCTTGCGGACCTGATCACACCACTGCAAAATTATTTCAAATTCTTTCGGTGGCTTGGCTTCTTGCAAAGCAAGCGAACCAAGAACTACTTCACCAGTTGTTCCGTCGAGCGAAATGATGTCGCCTTCTTTAACAACAATGTCGCCGACTGAGAACTGCTTGCCATCAATTTTGATGGCTTCAGCACCGACAACTGCTGGAGTTCCCCAACCACGGGCAACCACGGCGGCGTGGCTGACGAGCCCGCCACGGGCGGTCAAAATGCCTTCAGCGATCATCATGCCGTGAACGTCTTCGGGGCTCGTTTCACTACGAACCAAGATGACTTTTTCGCCACGATCTGACGCATCAGCGGCTTCATCGGCGGTGAAGTAAACCTTGCCCACGGCAGCACCGGGTGATGCGGCAAGACCCTTAGCAATAACTTTTTTAGCGCCAGCTTCGAACTGCGGGTGAAGAACCTGATCGAGATGCTCGGCAGCAACGCGAGTAATTGCTTCTGTTTTGCTGATCTTCCAAGAATTCTTCTTACCCTTTGAGCCAACAGTTCCCTTGGTCATGTCGACAGCCATACGCAGAGCAGCGGCACCAGTGCGCTTACCAACGCGTGTCTGCAACATCCACAACTTGCCTTGTTCAATGGTGAACTCGGTGTCGCACATGTCTTTATAGTGAGCCTCAAGACGCACAAAGATCGCCATCAATTCAGCATGAATCTTCGGGAACTTGGCCTTCAGGGCATCGAGGTCTTCGGTATTGCGGATACCAGCAACTACGTCTTCGCCCTGTGCGTTGACCAAGAAGTCACCGTACGGAACGTTTTCGCCAGTTGCTGCGTTACGAGTGAAACCAACGCCGGTACCCGAATTGTCGTCGCGGTTACCAAACACCATGGTCTGAACGTTGACAGCAGTTCCTAAGTTGTGGTCGATCTTTTCGCGGACGCGATACGCAATAGCACGAGCACCGTTCCAGCTCTTGAAGACTGCTTCAACAGCGCCACGCAATTGTGCTTCGGGCTTTTGCGGGAATGCTTTGCCAGTTTCTTTCTTCACGACTTCGAGATACTGCTCGCAAAGAACTTTCAGAACTTCAGAACTTAACTCGGCATCGTTCTTGATTTTGGCCTTATCTTTGGCTGCCTCGAGCGGGTGCTCAAAGTGATGACCTTCAACGCCAAGCACAATGCGGCCGTACATCGCTATGAAACGACGGTACGAGTCGTATGCAAAACGCTCGTCGCCAGTGACTTTGGCGAGACCCTTCACGCTCTTGTCGTTCAGACCAAGGTTGAGGACAGTGTCCATCATGCCGGGCATCGAGAACTTGGCACCCGAACGAACGCTCACGAGCAACGGATCACTGGGATCGCCAAGCTTGCGCTTCATGGCCTTTTCTAGTTTCGCGATGTGCGACTTGATTTCGGCATCAATGCTCTTGGGCCAACCGCCCACCATGTAGTCACGGCAAGCGTCAGTGCTAATGGTGAAGCCCGGAGGAACTGGCAACTTCAAGACACTGGTCATCTCAGCAAGGTTGGCGCCCTTACCTCCGAGCAGATCTTTCATCTGCATCGGTTGGCGGCGGTGTTTCTGATCAAATGAATAGACGTAAGGCACGGTGAGAAAGTCTACGACCTGTCTCGCCGAGACATAACATCTCTGTGCATGCGCATTTTCGGATTCCCTGTGCAGATACGGCCGGGCTTTGCCCTGTTCATGTTGCTCATCATTGTCATCAATGGCGTTCCGATGGGTCCGTGGTTAGCCGGATCGGTTGCGGTCTTCACGTTGATGCACGAACTCGGACATGCCATCGCCGCTCGCCAAACTGGAGCCACCGCACAGATTTCGCTTGATTTCTTGGCTGGATACGCATCTTTTGCCCCGACTCGCCCCCTGAAGCGTTGGGAACGCGCCGGAATTTCTATGGCCGGGCCTTTCGTCCAGATTGCCTTGGGGTGCATCGTGCTCTTGGTGCTCGGCGTTAACCCGATCGATCACGACCAATTCGCGGCCGATTATTGGTCTTTTGCGATTTGGTGGGCTGGCCCCGCAATCGGACTATTTAATCTCATCCCAGTACTGCCACTCGATGGCGGAACAATTGTTGCCGAGATCATCGATTTCTTTACACCAGGCCGCGGGCGAGAAATCATGGTCAAGCTGAGTCCCCCACTGACCGCAGCTGGTTTTATCGCCATGGTGATGGTCGACGATCTGCGACCGCTGGCAGCCTTTGCCGCGATCTTGTTGGTGCTGCAATTACAAACACTTTCGGCGAATGATGCAAATAGTCCCGATCGCCGAACTGCTTTGATTGAACGTCAACGCCAGTTAGCCGCCGAGGCCGAAGACACCGCTTGGACAACCGGTCGCCCCGGAATGCTGCAGAGCCCCCAAGTCATGTCACCTTGGTGGGACGCATATTCAATGTTGCGTTCAGGTCATTCGTCGCCAACGTCAGTCATCGTGAACGATCTGTTGGACACATCCAAAGATCGTGCTCCATGGTGGCCGCCTCACGCAGCAAGCACCGAACAACTCGCTCCGCTCGTCGAACTGATTCCCCGGCCTATTCCTGAGCCAACTTCTGAAACGTCAGAGTTCAGCGCATTGTCACTACTCACAATCCTGCGTCGCACTGGCCACTTCGAAGATGCGGCGCGCTTTGGGTCGTTACTTTTCAAAGCCCATCCTTCGTCATACACAGCAATTGAAACTGCACGATGCATCACGATGATCGGTCACTACGACACTGCTGCTCAATGGCTCACCGTTGCTGGGCGTGTTGACAACCAACATCAGCAACTATTGACTGCGGTAGAAAAATTTGCAGAACTACAAGTACTGCGTGGACGCACCGATATTGAAGAGTTAGTGATTCAACTCAGGAATCAACAAATTTCGTAGCGTCGACGACAACACCTAATTCGACCGCACGTGCGACATAAGCCAGAGCGCAACCATCGGCGACAGATGTGAATTCGCCAACTACTTCTCCGTTAACGACGACCGCGTCACCAGGCTTCGCATTGTCAACGATTGAGCCAGTCAACAAACGTAAATTCTTCGGAGCAGTTGAACCTCTACTGTCCATGCGCTCAACAAGTTCTTGGCCGGGGTAGCAACCTTTGGTAAAGCTAACTGCGATTGTCACGACTCCTGTCGCTGCCGGAAGTGTTTCTCCTGCAATGATTTCGCTACCCATCGCTGGCCAACCTGAACGAACACGAAGAGCATCAAACTCTTCGGCTGAAACCTGAATGAATCCAGCAACCGTCGAGGCGTCTAGCGACGCTAAAGGTGCATCAATAACCGCACCGCTTCCCCATTGCGACACTGCAAATCCGGCTTGCTCAATTACTGAGCCATCACGACTGCGCAAACACAAATACTTTTGGGTTGAAACGGCAATGTCGGCCTTGACTCTGATCTTGAAGCGGTTCAAACGCGCCAACAACTGATCGCCTAAACCATCAACATCTTCAGTATCAAGAACGAAAGCTTCTTCTTCGGTCCGAGTCACACGCACCAAGGCGATGACCTTGCCCATGGGCTCAAGCACGAACGAATAACGCGATGCGCCAACAAGCAATGACGCGATGTCATTGCTCAACTGCGAGTGCAGATACTTGCCGGCATCGGCACCAGTCACCACACAGACCAAATGTTCAATTTCACAGGCAATGATGTTGTCGCTCGTTGTGTTGCTCATGGTGTTGCTCACGCTTTCGTTCCGCCGTCAAGGCGACGCTTGGTCATTCGACGGGCCGCAGGAATTGCCGCCAATAATCCGGCCGCCTTGTTACGGCATTCAAGATCTTCATCATCGGGTTCGCTGTCGGCCACAATTCCGGCGCCAGCTTGCAAATAGGCCGCCGATTCACCAATAAACATGGTGCGAATGGCAATAGCAGTGTCAAGGTTTCCACTGAAGTCGACGTACCCGACGACTCCGGCGTACGGACCGCGCTTCACTGGTTCAAGTTCGTCAATGATTTCCATGGCTCGAACTTTTGGCGCACCGCTCACGGTGCCCGCGGGAAGCGTCGCACGCAAAACATCAATCGCAGTTTTGCCAGGCACGAGCGCTCCACTCACCTGTGATGTGAGGTGCATGACGTGGCTGTACTTCTCAAGAGTCATCAACTCATCGACAACGACACTGCCAAACGACGACACACGGCCAACATCGTTACGTGCAAGGTCAACCAACATCACGTGTTCGGCAACTTCTTTCGGATTCTCGCGAAGCTCAGCCGCCAACCGCTCTTTTTCGAGTGCCCGCGATTGGTCGACTGATCACTCGGCCGCCGAGCAATTGAACCATCGGCTCAGGCGAACTGCCCACAATGGTGACACCCGGATGACGCAAGAAATACATATACGGACTCGGGTTGACCTGACGCAGTACGCGATACATATCAAACGGATCAGCTTCTAGTTGCAGTTCGTACCGTTGCGACAACACAACCTGAAAGATGTCTCCGGCGCGAATGTATTCCTTAGCAACTTCGACGGCTCGCTGGTATGCGCCATTAGGCAATGACGAGGTGGCGACTGGTAGCACATCATCGCGTTGCGGCGG
>JBEDJE010000071.1:0-1618 GCA_041172985.1 Actinomycetota bacterium | reverse complement strand
TTGCGGCGGTTCGACTGGCGTATACGGCAAAGGACGAGCGAGTTCGTCAACCGCTTTCAGAGCACGCTCAGAGGCCTCGTCATACAAACGATTCAATTCATCGGCCGTGAAAGCCTGCGAGTTTTTACCAACAACGGGAACACTTTCAATGAGATAGACGCGTTGGCGCCAGTGATCGAATGCAGCCAATGATCCGATCACACTCATCACACCATCGGGCATATGCCGATCGTCGTGAGGAACATTGGGCAACGACTCGACTTCGCGAACTATGTCGTAGCCAAGAAAGCCCATGACTCCGCCTTGCAACGGAGGAAGGTCGGCAATGACCGGACTGCGGTATTCAAGTAACAATGCTTCGATCGCGGCGAGCATTCCTTGATCGCGTGGCACCGACGATGGAATGTCTCCCGTGATCTTGAGTTGACCATCAATGAGTTCGAGGGTTGCGCGCGGATGGCGGCCGACGAAACTAAAGCGACTCCAACGTTCGCCATGCTCAACTGACTCAAGTAAGAAACCTGGTTCGTCGCCAACAAGTTTGGCAAAGGCTGCAACAGGTGTTTCAAGATCGGCCAATACCTCGACCCACACGGGTACGACCGTGTAGTCGGCAGCAAGCGCGTGAAATTCTTCGCGCGACGGTCGCACCACCAAAGGCTGGGTCATTCAGCGGTTCCGAAACTCGAGAAGAAACAGGTACGCGCACCGGTGTGGCAGGCCCCAGCACCTTCTTGTTCAACCTTAAATAACAACGTGTCAACATCGCAGTCGTAATAGGCCTCGCGCACAAACTGGCGATCGCCACTGGTGTCACCTTTGCGCCACAACTCAGAGCGGCTCCGACTCCAATAAACCATGCGGCCTTCGGCAAAAGTCATCGACAGACTTTCGGCATTCATCCACGCCATCATCAACACATCACCATTTTCAATGTCTTGGGCAATGACGGGCACCAAGCCGTCGGCGTTGTACTTCACGGCGGCAAGTTGCTCGGGGGTGGGGACGATCAGATTCATATCTACAACTTTGTCAGAGATAGAGGCCGGTGTGGCCATCAATTCGACTGGCCGCCACGGCGTGGATGTCGCGCTCACGCAACATGATGTAATCAACACCGCTCACTTCAACCTCATAGCGGTCCTCGGGTCCGAACAGCACTCGGTCTCCGACCTCGCAACTACGGACGTTTTGGCCGAGAGCGATGACTTCAGCCCAGACCAAACGCTTCGAAACTTGTGCTGTCGCCGGAATCAAGATTCCGCCCATACTGCGACGCTCGCCGTCTTTGTCGGGGATTTTGACCAACAAGCGATCGTTGAGCATTTGGATCGCCATCTTGTCGACGCCTAGCTTTTGCGCAGCTGCGATCTCATGATCTTTTTTGACATCTTCTTTGACGGTTGTCGTCGTCTCAGTACTTTCACTCACAACGGGCACGGTACCGTGCCAACTGCCTGAAAGGAAATCTGGGAAGAAATCTGCAACCGATTTATGACTTCAAAACGGCCTTGATACGGGCCATGACCTCGGGGGTCAACAGCGGAATCACATCAAGGGCCTTGAAGTTTTCGGTGACCTGCGAAGCTTTGCTGGCCCCCGTAATGACGGTTGACAC
>JBEDJE010000070.1:0-5315 GCA_041172985.1 Actinomycetota bacterium | reverse complement strand
GTGTTTGCCGCGACATTGGCTCAACACCAAATCAATGTTCAAGCAGCAATTGTCGCAGGAGTACTTTGAAATGAATACGACGAAGCAGGCCTTCACCGACGCGATAAGCCTCGTCAAGATCAATCCCTCAACTTCAATCGCTGCTGTTATCGGCGATCCGGTCAAACACAGTTTGTCTCCAGTCATCCATAATGCTGGTTTCAAATCTCTCGGGATCGATTGGTTTTATATTGCGTGTGAAGTGAAAGATGGTCAAGCGAAGGAAGCACTCGAGGCCATGAAGGTTCTCGACTTGCGAGGGCTCTCAGTCACCATGCCTCACAAAACATCGGTCGCGGCATTGGTTGACTCGGTGAGCGAATCAGCTCGTGCATTGAAGAGTGTCAACACTGTTGAAGTATCAGCCGATGGTTCGCTAGTCGGACACAGCACCGATGGCGATGGTCTCGTGGCGAGTTTGCAAGCGCGAGATGTTGATGTTGCAGGTAAAGATGTTTTGATTCTCGGCGCCGGGGGCGCTGCTCGATCGGTCATTGACGCTTTATCTCGCAAAGGCTGTCACCAGATTTTCATCGTCAATCGATCACTAGAGAGCGCCAAAGTGGCTACAGAATTGGCCCCAGGAATCGCCACTGCGATCGCCCTCACTGATCAATCGGCGATTTCGGAAATTGCTTCTCAATGCAACATCGTGATCAATGCCACGAGTGTTGGCATGTCCAAGAGCCCTGACGTGAAGTCAGTGAGCCCGATTTCAGCCGATCTGATTACCTCGGCTCACGTCGTAGTTGATTTGGTGTATCACCCCATCCAGACCGAACTTCTTCGCCAAGCCCAACTCCGGGGGGCGCAAGCCATCGACGGACTCGGAATGCTGGTTCACCAAGCTGCACTGCAGCAACTGATCTGGACCGGGTTGTTTCCCAGTGTGCCCGATATGTATCAGGCAGCATTACAGGCTCTTTCCTGAGAGAGCGGTAACCTGAAGTCCAATGTTGCGCTACCTCACCGCCGGCGAATCCCATGGACAAGCCCTCGTCGTCATTGTCGAAGGGCTTCCTGCTGGACTGTCAATCACAGTTGAAGATATTCAAATTGAACTGTCACGCCGTCGGCTCGGTTACGGACGAGGTCCGCGTCAAAGGTTTGAAAAAGATGAAGTCACGCTGGTCGGCGGAGTACGTCACGGTCGGACTCTTGGTTCGCCAGTCGCGATCGAAATCAAGAACAGCGAATGGTTCCGCTCTGATAAGTGGCACAAAGAAATGGATCCGGCACCCGGAGCTACCGAAGATCCCTTGACCAAAGTTCGTCCAGGACATGCCGATCTTGCTGGCATGCAGAAATATGGTTTCACTGATGCTCGCGATGTGCTCGAACGGGCCAGCGCACGAGAAACTGCGGCGCGTGTCGCCGCTGGAGCCCTAGCGAAGGCTTTGTTACGGACCATCGGAATTGAAGTGATCTCTCATGTCATTTCTATGGGCACTGCCAAGTCTGATGGCTCACAACGTCCCACTCCATCTGATCTTCACCAGGTTGACGAATCTCCAGTGCGCAGTTTTGATACGGCAGCCGGAGAGCGAATGGTCACCGAGATTGAAAAGGCCGCCAAAGAAGGCGACTCATTAGGCGGCATCGTCGAGGTGCTGGCGTACGGAGTTCCTGTTGGTCTTGGCTCTCATGTGCACTGGGACCGCAAAATTGATGCGCTGCTCGCTCAAGCCATCATGAGCATCCAAGCAGTGAAGGGCGTTGAGATCGGCGATGGTTTCGAAGTTGCAACACGTCGGGGTAGTGCAGGTCATGATCCGATTCATTGGGATGCGCAAACTGAAAGTTTTGTTCGAACCGGAACTCTTGCTGGCGGAACCGAAGGCGGCATCACAACAGGAGAATTGCTCGTTGTCCGCGCTGCTATGAAACCGCTCGCAACACTCAATAAGCCCACGTTGCCAACCGTCGATGTCATTACTAAAGAAGCGGGAGTCTCATTCAAAGAACGAACTGACGTCACCGCAGTGCCTGCTATGGGAGTCGTCGCCGAAACGATGGTCGCCTTGGTGTTGGCCGCCGAAGCCCAACGGAAATTTGGTGGCGACTCAGTGACGGAATTTGTTCGAAACGCCACATCGGCCGTTCAACCTTTATGAACCCACAGGTTTCACCAGCACCCCATCTGGTGTTAGTGGGTCTGATGGGAACGGGGAAAAGCACTGTTGGACGTCGGCTTGCCCACAAATTGGGTTGGGAATTTCTTGATACTGACGACGAGATCAACCGCGTGTCAGGTCAGACCGTCCGGCAAATTTTCGAAAACGAAGGCGAAGATCGATTTCGCCATATTGAACACGAGGTGCTGGTCTCTGCTTGCCGTTTACCAACCCCGTATGTCATAGCTGGAGCTGGCGGCATAGTTCTTCGCGCAGATAACCGCGAATTGCTGAAAAGTGCTCAATATGTTGTGTGGCTCAATGCTCCGTTACATGTTTTGATTGACCGCATTGGCCAACGAGCTATCAAGGCCGATGGCCATCGGCCGTTGCTTGACGCGAGTCCAGCCGAGAGATTGCAAGAGATGTACATCGCTCGCGAAAGTCTTTATCGTGAGGTCGCAACACATGAGATCAATGTGGAAGGCTTGCAAGTGCAAGAAGTCATCGACAAAATTTTGAGTTCAATCGGCTTGGAGGCGACATCATGACAATTCATCGTGTTGATGTCCGTCTGCCTGGACGTGAGTATCCAGTTCTGATTGGACACGGAGCCGTCAACCAGATCAATCAAGTTCTCCCGCCAGCAGCGCGCCGCGCCATCATTGTCACTCAAGAAGGAATACCGGCCAATTTCACTTTGCCCATCGAATCTAAAACGGTCGTTATTGGACAAGGCGAGACCGCCAAATCTCTCGCAACCATTGAGGATTTGAGTCAACAGTTCGCCGAAATGGGTATCACCCGTCAGGATGTCATTATCGGCGTTGGCGGGGGAATGGTGACAGATGTAGCTGGTTTTGCGGCTGCAACCTGGCACCGTGGCACACCAGTGGTCCACGTCGCCACATCTCTTTTAGCAATGGTCGATGCCGCGATCGGCGGTAAGACCGGAGTCAATCTTCCTCAAGGAAAGAACCTCGTAGGAGCTTTCTGGCAACCCAGTGCAGTGATTTGCGATCTTGACTTCCTATCAACATTGCCCGAACGCGAATTGCGTTGCGGCCTAGGCGAAGTTGCGAAGTATCACTTTCTTACCGGAGACGACTTGTTGTCTCTATCTTTGGATGAGCGAGTCGCCCGATGCGTCAGCATTAAGGGTGCCTTTGTCGAACAAGACGAGCGAGAATCTGGCAAACGGGCTTTTCTCAATTACGGACACACCCTGGCTCATGCACTTGAGACGGTCGGAAAGCATCAGCTCGCCCACGGCGAAGCAGTCGCTATCGGGCTCATCTTTGCCGCTCGTCTCGCACGCGCTCTCAAACGAATTGATGATGCCCGTGTTGACTATCACGAGTTGGTTGTGGGCCAAACGTATTCTCTCCAAACTCGCATGCCCTCCGGACTCGATATCAACGAACTCATGGCGGCCATGGCCCGTGACAAGAAGGCCCTCAACGGTTTGACTTTCATCTTGGATTCTTCCAATGGACTCGAAATTGTGTCCGATATCTCAGCAGACGTCGTTCGGTCGGAACTCGTCAATTTCAGCCAAGCCTAAAGTTGCCGTGCTCGCTGACCCGCAGCAAGTATCGTCACTCTTGTGGGAACCATCCTTTTACTTCACGGTCCAAACCTCAATCTTTTGGGTCAGCGCGAACCCGAGATCTACGGGACGGCAACTCTCGTTGATTACGTCACGAGCGTGAGGCAAGTAGTTTCAGCAGCTGGCCACACTCTTGAAGATTTTCAAACCAACCATGAGGGGCAACTAGTCGATGCCATTCATGGCGCTCGTGGGCGAGTAGATGCCATCATCATCAACGCTGGAGCATTCACTCATTACGCGTGGAGCCTCCATGATGCCCTTGCCACGTTCTCCGGTCCAGTGATTGAAGTTCATATCTCTCATCCCAACGCCCGCGAACCCTGGCGACACACCAGTGTGATCGCTCCCGTCGCCAACGGCACAATCGCTGGTCTCGGGTTATTGGGATACGAACTAGCAGTGACTGCAATAGCCCGACTTCTCAAGTGATTGAAGGCTGACGGTGCATACATCGCTGATGCGTGCTCAGAGGTTGTTCGAAGTCATCGATCTTGGTTCTTCACAAACTTGTCTGATGACTGATCTTGCCGATATTCGTTGGATCACTGGTTTTTCTGGTTCACATGCCTGGTTGGTCGCACATCACCATAAATTGTTTTTGCTAACCGATGGCCGCTATGTCGAGCAGGCACACGCCGAAATTGATGCGCATCACGCAGTGGTTGAGGTCATTGAATGTCGAACCCATTCCGCAATGCAAAAAGCAACCGAGACAATAACGAAAGGTTCGGTGAACGTTCAGTTTCAAGATTCGCAATTGACATATCAAAACTTTCGGGCTCTTCAAGGCGAACTTTCGTCGACACTGATTCCGTGTGATTCATCGATCAAGTTCCTTCGGCGGCAAAAAGACCAAAATGAAATACGACTCATTGAATCGGCTTGCCTGATCGCCGATCACGCATTGCAACAGTGTGTGCATTTGTTGTCCGAAGGTGTCACCGAGAACGACGTTCGCGACGAACTTGAGTACACCATGCGTAAACTCGGAGCCGACGGACCCTCATATGACACGATCGTGGCGTCGGGACCAACGAATTCGGCCCGCCCACATCATCACCCGACGACCACAAAAATTGAAGATGGTCACACTGTGATCATCGATGTCGGAGCCTTGGTGGCTGGCTACCACTCGGATATGACCCGATCTTTTGTTGTTGGCCCCATGAGTTCTGAACAAGCCGATTGGTACGAGGCAGTTCGAGCGGCACAGCAGGCTGGGGTCGAGGCGTGTCGACCAGGTGTTCAGGTGTCTGAGATCGACGCTGCGTGTCGAAAAGTGCTCCTTGAGGCTGGTCTTGAGCAATATTTCACTCACGGAACTGGGCATGGCGTCGGACTCATGATCCATGAAGAGCCCTTCATAAATTCCTCAGGACTGGCAATTCTTCAACCCGGAGATGTCGTGACTGTCGAACCTGGGCTCTATCGTGGGGGGTTCGGCGGTTTCCGTGTTGAAGACCTCGTGGTCATCACCGAACATGGTTGCCGAATATTGAACACTTCTCCCAAGGATCCAACATGCCCGCCATTACAACTAACGACCTGAA
>JBEDJE010000069.1:0-5356 GCA_041172985.1 Actinomycetota bacterium | reverse complement strand
ATGGAACATTTTTTCGACGGTTACAAGAGCAACCCAGAATTTTCGATGCGTGCACTTGAGTCTGCAATCATCAGTGGTGCAACACACTTGGTGTTGTGTGACACGAATGGTGGGTCATTGCCATTTGAAGTGCAAGACATTGTTGGGGCAGTGCAGCGACACGTTGGTAACGACGTCATCATCGGTATCCATTGCCACGACGACACTGGTTGTGCAGTCGCCAACTCGATGGCCGCTGTATTGAGTGGTGCTGGTCATGTGCAAGGAACACTGAATGGTCTTGGCGAGCGCACTGGTAACACCAACCTCACCACTGTCATTCCGAACTTGCAATTGAAACTCGGTTACCAGTGCTTGCCAGAAGGTCGTCTTGATCGTTTGACAGCAGTGAGCAACCACGTCGCTGAAGTTTTGAATCGCCCCATGAACCCGCAAGCACCGTATGTCGGTACTGGTGCATTTGCGCATAAGGCTGGTTTGCACGTGAGTGCGATCGTGCGTGCGAAAGATGCATACGAACACGTCGACCCATCGTTGGTCGGTAACGGCACTCGCTTTGTTGTGAGCGAAATGGCCGGTAAGGCCACAATCAATATCAAGGCCGACGAACTTGGTTTAGAACTTGATGGTCCGGCGATCAATCAGGTCATTGATGACTTGAAGCGCCTCGAGCACGAGGGCTATCACTTCGAGGCCGCCGATGCATCGCTTGAACTTCTGATGCGTAAGGCCACTGGATGGGAGCAATCGTTCTTCAAGGTTGAGTCAATGCGAGTCATCACCGATGAAGGTGCAAATGGCGAATTCACGACCGAAGCAACAGTCAAGGTATGGGTCGGACCTGAAGGCACAGCGACGCGTCATGTTCATACGGCCGAAGGAAATGGTCCGGTCAATGCGATCGATACCGCGCTTCGTGCCGCAGTGTCGCAGGCGTACCCCAATGTCGATCGCATCCACCTCACCGACTACAAGGTGCGCATTCTTGATGGAGCCACCGCGACTGGTGCGGTGACTCGAGTGCTCATCGACGCCACCGATGGTGAGCGTTCATGGACCACAATCGGAGTCAGTTCAAACATCATCGAGGCCTCGTGGCGGGCCTTAGAAGAATCTTTGATCTACGGACTCCTACATTCGGGCGTCTGAGCGAATACGGTAGTAAGCGATGTCAGCACCACAATTTGCCCCCACCCCAGTTCTGAACGATGTCCGTGTCTACGGTTCGCCCGATGTGGCTCCGCAATCATGGGTCAACAATCGCCCGACCGACATTGAAGGGTTCCAGCCCGTCGGTGAGCACTTGGGTTTCCAGGGACCAGATCAGGGCTACGCGTTGTTGCTGGCTAACCGTCTGAGTAATCGTCTGCACCTTGTTGGCGGACTCGTGACTGCCGACGCCATCCGTGGATGCCTAAACATTGCTCTGCGCCGTGCGTCGTTATATGGCCGTGCCCCAGTCATCCATGACCTCACGATTGCTTTCACCATGTGGGGGTTTTTTGATGCGAATCCGCCGGCCGAATTGGTGACCACCCGCACCGAACTGTTTAAGGGTGTGGGCAACGTTCATCACTATGCCGAAGGACGCTCGATTGTTGACATGGTCCCCGAGGCCACGTTACGAATGACCCCCGCACAAGTGACTTCTGCCTACCCAACTACTTGGCGCACACTCACCGGCGCCTGATCGTTGCGACCTAGTGTTAGGTCTGTGACTGACTACCGAGCACCTCTCGCCGATATTGATTTCGTTTTGAACCGCGTGTGCGGTCTTGATCGGATTTTGCAATTACCCGGATTCATTGATGCCGACTCATCAATGGTGCGCGACCTTCTTGAAGAAGCCGGGCGCTTCATGGAAGACAAAGTTGCGCCGCTGAACAAAGTGGGCGACAACTTTGGTGTCAAACTCAATGCCGACTCGACAATCACAACTGCACCTGGTTTCCCGGCTGCATATCAGGCCTATGTCGATGCAGGTTGGGGAGCAGTGCCATTTGAAAGTGGTTACGGCGGCGGCGGATTTCCGTGGATGATCGGAATCGCTATTCAAGAAATGATGACTGCGGCCAACATGGCATTTTCGATGTGTCCTCTATTGACGCAAGGTGCAATTGACGCGTTGATGTATCACGGCAGTGAAGATCAACGTATGACCTACTTGCCGAAAATGATCACGGGTGAATGGTCAGGCACAATGAATCTCACCGAACCAGATGCGGGCAGCGATGTCGGAGCGGTTCGCACCAAGGCCGTTAAAAATGCCGATGGTACGTACAACATCACTGGCACCAAAATTTATATCTCGTTCGGCGAGCACGACATGGCCGAAAACATTATTCACTTGGTGTTGGCACGCACGCCTGATGCGCCCCCAGGAACAAAAGGAATTTCGTGTTTCATTGTTCCGAAATATCTTTTGAACAATGACGGTTCGCTTGGCAGCCACAACGATGTCAAGTGTGTCTCGGTCGAGCACAAGCTGGGTATTCATGCCAGCCCCACGTGCGTTCTGACCTATGGCGATAACGGTGGCGCAGTCGGTTATTTGATTGGTGAAGAAAATCGGGGCATGCAATACATGTTCACGATGATGAACCAGGCACGCCTTTCAGTTGGTCTTCAAGGACTTTCGTTGGGTGATCGTGCGTATCAACAGTCGTTGCAGTACGCCAAAGATCGTCGTCAAGGACGTGCGCCTGGTGCGCCGGCTGGTGAAAGCTCGCCAATCATTGACCATCCTGATGTGAAGCGCATGTTGCTCACTATGAAAACGACTCTCGAAGCATTGCGTCGCATGACGTATTGGAATGCTGCATGCCTCGATGTTGCGAAGCATCACCCCGATGCGGTTGAACGCGAATCTGCTTCTGACTTGGCGGCTTTGTTGACGCCAATGTCAAAGGGTTGGGGTACCGACATGGGTGTTGAACTCACGGGTATCGCTGTGCAAATTCATGGCGGTATGGGATTTGTTGAAGAGACTGGAGTTGCGCAGCATTATCGCGACGCCCGCATCACAACGATTTACGAAGGCACCAACGGAATTCAGGCCATCGACCTAGTGGGTCGCAAACTTGGTCTACGTGGTGGCGAAGTTGTGAAGCGTCATCTTGATTCGGTTGAAACGCTCAGTCGAAAGCTTGAAGGTCATGCTGAACTTTCTGGAGTCAGTGCGGCTCTGGCAAAGACCTTGGCTGCGACACGCGCCGCAACGACTTGGTTGGCCGAACACTCAGGCAATCCACTTGATTCACTGTCGGGCGCAACTCCGTACATGCGCTTGATCAGTACGTTGACGGCCGGTTTCTTATTGGCCGATTCGGCAGTAATTGCTCAAGACGTTGCGAGCGAAGTTGGCGCGGCGTGTGTCGCTGAACGAATCGCATCGGCACGATTCTTCTGTGAACAACTGATGCCACCAGTTGATGGACTTTTGCCAGCAATTACTGGTGATTCTGCACTGTTGATGTCGGCTATTTGAGAGCGCTGAGCGGCTGATTAATGACCATCTGTGAAAAGCCATCAGCGAGCGGTTTGTAGAGGTATCGCAAGTCGCGGCCGTTCAACGATTCGGATATTTCTTCAAGAAGCAGTGAACCCTGGAATAACACGCGAGCCATCCGAACAGTGGGTTCGGCGAAAGCTAGCGGAATTCCGAATATTTGATTCAGTTCTTGGCTCGCGAAAGCACTTGCCAACTGATCTGCATTAACTAAGGCGTCTTTAATGACCGGATCGGTGATTGCGGCTAGATGAAATTCGAGTCTGATTCGTCGTTGCTCGCGTGATTGCGATGAAAGTAATGCCATTTCGGTCAATGCACCACGATACGAGAGCAACTGACGGTGCTTGACAAGTCGAGGGTCGTTGAAGTCGGTTGGAGTTTTGCTCTCTGCACGGGAGACTTCTGCGGTTGGGTCTATGTTTTCGGCACGGGTGTTGCGATAAATCAAGTGCAATAACTTTTCGGCGACATCGCTGAAGAGTGCTTGTCGGGTGCGGTATTCAGAAAAGAGTGCACTAGGTGGCAACCCGGCGGCGCGAGCGATGCGTTGTGTCGTGGCGCGTTCAACACCACCGCGGGCGATGACGCGTGCAGCACCATTAACGAGAGCATCACGTGCCTCGTTGTCGGTTGCGACGACAATTGACGGGGGAGGTAGGTCTGGGATATCGGCGACACCGTCGACGGACGGATGCTCGAGAATGTAGTGCGCTAGTGGCTTGATGGTCTCCCAATCGTCGAAGTCAAACATGTCAGCCGCGGCGAAATATAGACATCCAAGTACAAAACTGATGACCTTGAGTTTTTGCAGCGACGCAACGTCTGATCGATCGTCAGAGATTCCCATCTCATGCAACCAACCCTGAATTTCGGGAACGATGATTTCGTGAAGTTCGGGAATGCGGGCCGAGGCAATCAGTAACGAGACACCGGGACGCAATGGCCCGTGGGGATTGCTAATTGTTCGCGCCATGATTGCTTGAGCTTCGGCACGGTTCGGTCCAGGAGTGATCGCCGGTAATGAGGCTTCAAAAAAGGCGCGCATCGGACCACTGATGCGGTGTTGCCACAGGCCCACCAAGATTTCTTCGTTGTTTTCGTAGCGGGCGTACACGGCGCCAGTCGTCAGTTTGGCTAATCGTGCGAGATCAAGGGCAGCGATACGGTCGGGACCCTTTTCGCGCAACAACTCGAGGGCTGCGTCAAGAAGAAGGTCATCATTACGCGCCGCATCGGCACGGCGGCGAGTTTGATTCATAGACAGAAAGTATAGGTAACTATTAGACCTATTTATATTTTTTCAATTAGTACGGTGCGCTTTTTTGGGTTGATCAGCTGATGGCGTGGGCTCGCAGGTCGGCCAAGTTGCAAAACTCAAGGGCCAACATGTGCGTGGCTTCAAGAACGACCTTGGGTGCAACGCCTGCTTCAAATGCCTCTTGCCAGCGTGATGCGCACAAACACCATTGATCGCCATCTTTGAGTCCGGCGAATCCGTATTGCGGCATCGGAGTACTGAGGTCGTTGCCCTGACCTTGGCTGAAGGCCAAGAAGTCTTCGGTCACCCGCACGCATACGACGTGGACACCGGGGTCATCGCCGCGCGATTCGCAACATCCGGTGCGGTAATAGCCAGTCATGGGGTCGAAAGAACATGAGGCGAGTTCGCCGCCGAGAACATTGCGTTGGGACATGGGGTCACGATATCTCTGCCGTGCTCAATGTGAGAGATAGTGAACTTTTCGTTGCCCATAAGTGCCTCACCCGTGCGAGATAGCGTGACAGGGTCATGTCAACTTCCCCGCGTTTTCGTTTTGCTCCATCGCCCACTGGTTTCTTTCACGT